>JBDRHL010000027.1:0-31965 GCA_043816955.1 Planctomycetota bacterium
AAATGTGTAACCTGCAGGGGTTGTAAATTTGTAAGTCATCACAGCCCCTTTGCCGGCTCCACCTGTTACTGCATAGTAGGAAGCGCCCAACCCACCATCATTGCTCCACTTAACAGAAGGGTCCTGGCCTCCGCTGTGATACCCCTCTATTACGTACAGTTCACTGCGCCAATCAGCATAGGAAGTTCCCACATCTGCCGACCAGCTTGGCGAAACCACCGTCAACTCTATTGACGCACCATTCTCAAGAACATCGACCGGCGGCCCTACAGTATCGGCCGTCGCCGCTGCAACAAACACTCCCAACAAAATAACCATAATTTTCATCACATTCTTCATTTTTAACTTCCTCCACCTAAATTTAAACATAATCCTTCACTTTTCCGAGATACCGACCACCGGCATCTCCCTTCGTAGGGCTTTTACTATATCATGTTTTTATTCTCCTCCAAAAAACCATAAACCAGTTAGTACCGCCTGTTAGCATCCCTGACACCTTGACTATTTCCAATATTGATCGCAATCACCTACGTTTGGATCAGTGCATTGCATCCATTGCAAGCCGAATTCTGCGAAATCTTTGAAATCAGCATCACAATCTTGACAGATGTCGCCCGTCGCAAAACCAACATCTCCACAACTTAAATCTTCCACTATGACATACTGACCAAAGAACCAGGCATCCCGATAGTTGTACCGGACCGGATGCTCCAACAACCAGCAATACTCACCGGCAGCACCAGACCCATAACTTGAATGAACTTGTATGTCAAAACCTACTACATCATTAATGTCCAGATGTGTAATAACAGTTTCCTCATAGGAAATACCACCGTAGTTGTCAAAAGGCACAACTCCAACCTCATAGATCAACAGGTCTCCATCGATCTTGGCGGCATACTCAAAACCAACACAGGGATCGATCGTCTCCGGCCAGCCGCCGCCCCAGCGTGCATGGACAGTTTCACTCTGGTCCATCCACACAACATAATGTTGAGCAACATCGTATTCTTCTGTGCCGCCAACACCCCAGCTTCTGCCGCCTTCGGCATCACCCTGGCTGAAAACTTCTATATGGTCACCGCCGACATCCTCAGCCGTTCCCAACTTATGATCGGTATCTTCCACAATTACTGCGGCATATATCTTGCCTGTTACGTCATCCCAGCGCACTGCAAATTTTGCTCCATAGGCCTGATTTACATCAACCGCAGTGCCTCTACTCGTAGGAACCTGATCCGCCAATATCCACTCGACCGCACCGGTCCAGTCATTGAGATTGGCATCTACAACGATAGTCTGGGGTGTTTCGGCCATTTTTCGCGACGCTGCGCTGCTGACAACCGGGATACATTCAGGATCATTCGGATCAGTACAACTCAACCAGTCTTCAACAAAAAGTGCTACGTCATTTATATCAATATAACAATCTCTGTTAAGGTCCCCGGCAAAGTACAGCGTTCCCGGCTCACCACATGCAAAATCCTGAGTAAACGCAGCATTCACATCCAGCGAATCGTATATTAGCACTGCCGAAGTATCTGACGCCCCCATATTATCAGCAAAAACAACATAAAATTCTGAGACACCATTTGGAACATCCAAAGACCAGTTAAGAGGCCAGCAATACGGCGGATCAGGATACCAGCCGCCTGTGGTGATCTGCTGCTTGGTAAAATCCTGGTAGTTCTCCACCGTGAACGAATCATCTTGGAGTTTCAACGTAGGACCGACTCCGAACCATACGGGCGCTCCCTGGGTACTCGGATTTCCATAGAATTGTCCGGTCATACTAACAGTGCCGCCTGAGAACTGATAACCCGCTTCAGCTTCAAACCTGTAAATGACGCTGGCATTGGTGCCGGCACCACCCCAGCCAAGGCCTACTGCATCATACATGCCATAGAGGCCTTCCCTGCTCCATCGTAAACCCACTATTTGAACCTGTGGCCAAGTATACCCAATTATCGCGTAAGCATCCCCCCTGAACTTTGCATAGGTCGAAAGGTCGGCAGAGTAAGAGGAGTTGGCGGTACTTAAAACAATTGTGTTGCCATCGCTTAGCCTGTCTACCGGAGGACCTACCGTATCAGGACCAGGATCAGGCGGTTCATTAGGCTCTCCTGCCACAATAATTGCATTAACGTCGAGCGAAGAATAACCAAACGTACCACTCGTTGAGCCGCTGGCACCATCACCATAATCAGATGAGAAAGCAACATAAAATTCTGAAACGCCGCTCGGAACAGCTAAAGAAAAGTCTTCATGGTAGGTATAGGGCGGATCAGGCAGCCAGCCGCCTTCAAGAAACTGTGCCTTGTCGAAATCATTGGCACAAGCCTGTGTGATGCCCCATGTATTATACTCAAAATAGGTGCCAACGCCAAAAAACGCAGGGGCACCCTGGAGTTCCGGGTTCCCATAAAAGAGACAATTTGCATCAACTGTCCCGCCATCAAACATGTAACCTTCAGGGCACGTAAACTTGTAAGTCATCACAGCCCCTATGCCAGCCCCGCCTGTTACTGCATAACTGGGTACACCGTATCCACCATCATTGCTCCATTTGACACCAGGATCCTGGACTCCTCCACTGTAATACCCTTCTATCACATACAATTCACTGCGCCAATTAGCGTAGGCGGTACTTACATCTGCCGACCAGCTTGGCGAAGCTGCGGTAAGCTCTATTGACGTACCATTCTCAAGAGGAGCAATCGGCGGCCCTACCGTATCGGCAAAAGCGGATACTGCAAAGAGACATAGCAAAATCAAACCTGTTTTTACTTCCCAATTCATCATCCACTCCTTTCCATAATTTAAAAGTCAATTTCGATAAGACACGACAAAGTTACTGTACTTTTGTCATTAAACTCTCATTGCGGTTTACTTAACTCTTATTTGCGCCACAGGAATCCCTTATAATAAGTTCGCCCGGAAGCAGTACAACTTTTTGCTTCACCTTTCGCCCTTCAATTAAATTGACGAGCATATCGACTGCAGTAGCGGCCAATTTCTCCGCCGGCTGGCGAATAGTTGTAAGTCCGATACGATAGAAAGGGGCGTAATACAGGTCATCTCCGTGACCAACCACCGCTATATCGTCCGGTATCCGTAACCCAGCCGACTCAATTGCTTCTATAGCTCCCAAAGCCATGGTATCACTTGCGCAATATACGGCGGTAGGAGGTTCTGACAACCTCAAGAATCCCGTCATTACATCGCGCGCTTCTTCAAGGCCATAGCCCGCATCCTGAAGATAATCATCTCTGAGTGGTAAACCATGCTTTTTCAAAGTGTTACAATAGCCGGTACTACGCTCCTGACCACTTATACCAACTAACGAGCCAGCGATGTGAGCAATTCGAGTATGGCCAAGTTTTATAAGGTGTTCGACTGCCAAACGTGCCTGGTCCTCATTATCATCAAGCACACAATAGCCTCCCTCTTCTGCCCGGTCCCCATGAAAAACAAAAAACATATTGTGTGCCGAGAGAGATTCACTAACAGATCTAATTTCTGTTTGAACTTTCAACGAAATGATGAGCCCATCAACACGATATTCACAAAGACGTAAAATCTCCTCGCGTTCCGCCTGCCATTCTGCCGGAGCTGCTAAGAGTATATGAAAACCTCTCTTGCGAGCCTCTATATCATAATATTTAACTACGGATGCCCAGTGTTTACATTGAAACGTCGGTATTTGAATCCCGATGGTATACGTCCTTCCATGTACCAGACTGCGAGCCAGATGGTTAGGCATATATTCGGTTTCCTCCAAGGCTTTGCAAACTTTTTTATAGGTATTTCGGGAAATCCCTTTGTCTTGCCACCGATTCCGCAAAACATCTGAAACTGTAGCTCGTGAGGTCCCCGCCACCTTAGCCACTTGTGCCATTGTTATAGCCATTTCTTCAATCCTTTAAGAGCTTTCTTTTTATTCCTTACACGTGTAGGATACAATCATCATATGCTACAACAGCCATTTTAATCGGTCAAGATAATTTCCCATACAACCTTAAATTTTTTGCCTACACGTGAAAGCAATCAATTTAATGATAGCACATCCGCTTTTATCGGTCAACAAAATTCAGTGACAAAATCCTGGAATTTTTGGACCTTACACGTATAGGGAGCCGTTATTCTTCATATAAACCTTTAATAATCCTGTGGTTACATTGAGGCTCTTCTCCTTGCCGGCCCTCTTATAAACTTTCCTTTTTTTCGGCTATTTTATGGTTATTGGCCATGCACGCTATGCAGGCATTGGAAGAAAGGTGAGGTATAAAGAAGCGTGTTTTCATGTAAATTTACAAAAAATCTACCACCAACCTGGTTCTCGGGAAGCTGTTGCTATACCGTTTTGTTTATTCCTCATACAAAATACAGCGTGGCGATTCCGAAGAACCGCCACGCTTCATCACATCAGCTAAGATCAATGTCTATCATGGTGCAGTCGTGAAGTTCCAGACATCTCCTTTGGTTGTGTTGTTAGTACCGCCGCCAACCTCATCGATACGCCAATAATACACAGTGTCCGCATCCAAGCTGTTGGGTTCGTAGGTTGTTGTTATCTGGTTTTTCATAAACTCACTGGAAGAATGATTAGCATCTGCTACTGCGTCAGTATCGGTTCCAATATATATATCATGCGAGTTGGCGTCATAGCCGGCTGTCCAGCTCAAATTAGCATCTGTTGCGACGCCGGTTTGTCCGTTGTTTGGATCAGTACCGGTAGCCTTGCCCGGCATTGCATAATAAATGATGTTAACGTCAGTCCAATCGTTAGGGCCACCTATATCCATGAACACACCGTTGGGGTTGTCGACATATACCTCACCCTGCATGTCATAGAGTCCATGATATTGTGTCAGGGCAGTGGCATACAAAAATGCCCGGTTTACATCGTCCTCAACACGGCAATCATTAAAGTCCACACCTCCAACGTCCAGCGTATAATGGCCGCTATAGCACTCAATGGACATTGGATGGTTGGGATAGTCTACAGTTCCTTCCAACTCGGAGAACGGTGCGCCCCTGCCAACATTTATGAAGTCGCAATCCTGGAGACTGAAATGGCACTTGTAAGATGATTTGTCTCGAAGAAGTATACCCGCCTTTGCCGTATCTTCAATAGTGCAGTTCCTTATCACCACCTCGCCATTTGCATCGGTATCTGCGATGTTGAAAACCCCGATCCCAAGAGCGTCACTACCATCAATATGGCAGTCTTCAATGGTGATACTAATATCATATATCTCTCTTCCCATCACAAACAGTACACCAAACGCATCGTTGTCCACAAAATTGCAGTCGCTGATAACGATATTTTGTAAACTGTTGTACTCGTTGTTGCTTTCAAAATCAATTCCTGCAGAAGGAGCTGTTCCAATCGTGTTCGAAAAAGTGCAACCCTTGACCGTTAGATTTTTGGCGCTTGAAACGCTTATTCCCTGACGATAGTGGTTATCGCAGACAACATCCACAATATTCACATCCTCGCAGCACCTCCGCTCATACGCACTCTTTTCTCCGAGGTATATGCCATCGCCTCCGCTATCTTTTGTTGTCAGACCATAAATTTGAATGTCTTTGCAACTCCAGAAAGCGAGGGTATGGCGATTTGCCGGATCAGCCTGATACTGATTTGCATCCAGATAGTCATCCTTTTGCATCTGAAGAGTCGCATCATAGCCGGTCAGCACGATTCCGGTTTTATTTTCCGCACTGAAAAGACAGTCATTGGTAGCCTTGAATTCTCCGGGCTTGGCTGTTACTACAACGTTGGCGTCAAATTGAATGGTCTGATTATCGCTGTTCAAAAAGATCGGCCGAATGTACCAGTCAGACCCCATATCTCTGACAACCACCGTATTAGCACCGACATCAATTGCTCTTTGCAGGCATTCTGTGGCATCATTTGAATCCCATCCTGGACCCCATTCGTCAGCGTAAATCGTATCCGGCACTGAAATAATGCTGGGACAAACTGCCAATGAATCATATCCGAACATGCCGCTGCTGCTGTTGCCGTCTCCGTTGCCCAGACTGTCCGCAACAACGACATAAAAGGCATTGGTGCCCTCAGGAATATTGATATCGCGCTGATCGGTGTAAAGGTTTGGATCGCTGTCGGTAAGAAACTGCGACTTCTCAAAGTAATTTACACACTCCTGTGTGAGACCGTACGTATCATATTCTATGCTGTCCCCGGCACCAAACCATGCGCGGTTCCCATCCGTAGCCGGCGTCCCATAGAACATTACGTCCGCTGTAATCTTTCCGCTGTCGAATGCATAACCGTTGGGACAGGCGAACTTATAAATGACAAAGCCCATGTCGTTGCTCTCATCGGCTCCGGCAATTGCGCCATGGTCTATGCTGTATTGGCCGTCCTTGCGCCACTGGACAGAGGCGTTGGGGTCAGTAGTGTCTCCTACCCTTCCTTTCAACGCGTGCAAATCATCATGCCAGTCCCAATAATCAGTCATCGCAGCATTGTAGTTTGGATCAGCGACGGTCAACTCAATTTCCGCTCCATCTTGAAATGAAGCAAGCGGCGGACCTACATAATTCGCTTCTCCAACCGTCGAGTTAACCCTTAACGAGTTATAGCCAAATCTTGCGCTGCTGGTATTGTTCTCGCCGCTGCCTTGACTGTCACTGATAACCACGTAGAACTTATCTACGTTGGCCGGAATGTTGACTTCGCGATTTACCTTGTATACCGTCCAGTCATTACCCTCAAGTATATGTGTCTGATCAAAAGAATTAGCACACTCCTGCACCAGACCGTAAGTGCCGTATTCAACGTAAGTTCCAACACCAAACCAAGCCGGCTCGCCCTGTGTAGCCGGTTGTCCGTTCAGCATTAAATTGGCATCAACTGTACCACTCTCGAACCAATAACCCGCAGGGGTCGTAAACTTGTAAATGATAGTGCCGCGGCCATCGCCATAAGTCGCTCCTGCAATCGCTCCGTGAGTTATACCTTCATTACAATCCTCAAGTATACTCAAGCCGCCTCCGTCATTACGCCACTGCACAGAAGCATTTGGGTCCTCCTCGCCATATACTTTCCCCTTTACTGCATGGAGGTTCTGGAACCACTTATTATAGGTTGTCATGTCCGCTTCCCAGTTTGCATCGTTCACTGTGAGCTCAACCGAGCTTCCGTTTGTGAAAGATGTTATCGGCGGACCTGAAACAAATAGGGCACTTACGTTCAATGAATCGTAACCTATTTTGGCGCTGCTTGTACTATCCGTGCCGTCTCCGCGACTATCACTGAAAACGACATAAAATACATTCACGTCTTCAGGAATATTAACCTCACGCTTTTCCCAGTAGATATCCCCAATATTGGGCTCAAGGAACTGTGATTTGTCGTATCCATTAGCACATGCCACTGTAAGACCATAATTATCGTACGCTACAGAGGTGCCGACGCCAAACCACACAGGTGCTCCCTGAGTTGTCGGGTTTCCCACGAAAAGAACATTGGCATCAATTGTCCCACCTGAAAAAACACCGCCATCGGGTCTTACAAACTTGTAAACAATATAGCCACATTCGCCGGCACTTTCAATACCGGCTATTGCCCCGTGGTTCATATAGTACCCACCATTGTTACGCCACTGCACGGATGCATTGCAATCCTGCCAGTTGCTGCCTTGAATCGCACCCTTTAACGCATGGAGATCATTGTGCCAGCTATTGAAGTCCGTCATTGTTGCAGACCATGCTGTTGTTTGCGCAGTGATCTGAATTTCCGCTCCATCGGTAAAAGCGGCAAGTGGAGGACCTTCAAATCCCACAACATTTGCATCTACATACATCCAATCATAACCAATTGTTCCGCTGCTTGTGCTATCCGTTCCATCGCCTCGGCTATCACTGACAACAACATAAAACGTATTCGTATCGTTGGGGATGTCCAAAGACCAGTCCATGTAATATGTGTACGGTGGATCGGGCAACCAATTGCCGTCAGTAATTTGCTCTTTGTCGTAATCATTGGCACATGCCACTGTAAGGCCATAATTATCATATGCAACAGAGGTGCCGACACCAAACCACGCTGGCGCCCCCTGGGTTGACGGACATCCATAAAAGAAAGCATCGCAATCAACTGTCCCGCTATGAAACTTATAATTCGCAGGAGTAGTAAACTTGTAAATAATAAACCCATACTTTCCGGCCCCACCGGCACAAGCATAATAGTCTAAACCATACCCGCTATCACTACTCCATTTTACTGAAGCATTCGGGTCTGTTAGATGATAACCCTGCAATGCATGCAGATCATTGTGCCAGTCATTATAGTCCGAAACGACCGCTTCCCAATTTGGGTCAGCTGGGTCAAGCTCAATTGACGTGCCATCCTGGAATTCAGCAAGTGGCGGACCTTCACTGTCAGCCAACGTTAGTCCAACAAAAACACAGATCAAAATCAAACTAAGGTTCAACAATTTTGAGTTCATTTTATTTCCCTTTCTCTTGATCCCCTAAATTATTCCTCAAGTTTTGATACACTAATTCCTGTATCTGATGCTTCCTGGAATCAGAACAAGCTTTCTGGGAGTTCTTATCTCGCGGACAACGGCGGTGGCGGACGCTGCATTTGTACTAATGAGAGATAAGACTTGCGTGCTCCGGTTACCATGTCAGCTCTTCCACCAAAAAACCTACCAGAAAAAACCACCCCACTTCATGTGGTCCGCTTTCGGAATGCGATCCTAACATCCGAAAAGACTGCAATAATTGCAACCCTACACGTGTAAGTAAGGGTTATCTTTTTACCACTTCCATTTGGCGCTGTCAAGAAAATTTTTGAAAAAATAAGAAAATATTATGGCCTACTCGTGTAGGGATGCATTTTGCCAATTATAATACCTTTGTGCCTTTGAGCTTACACAAAGTGGGGAACTCCATAATATTTAGACTTACTCCCGTAGGACATAAAAATATTCAGCCCAGGACATGGATTTCACTTGACTAAAACAACAAACTATGTAAGCATTCATTTTCCAGTCACGAGAATTGCTTTTAAGGACCACAAGCATGAGTGGGCTGGAATAGCTTAGCCATAATGATGGGTCTTATGTATGTTATTGTCGGCCATTATAAGATAGTTCCTTCGATATTTGAAAGGTCGATAAATGAGTTTCCAAAATACTACTCGTCGTGATTTTCTTAAGATTTTGGGGCTTGGTGCATGTTCTTTCGTTACCTCCAAATCACTGCTAGCCCAACAAAATACATCTCAAAAACTCTTAAGAAAACCGAATATTATACTTATTCTCGCAGACGATATGGGTTATGGGGATCTTAATTGCCAGAATCCGGAATCAAAAATTCCCACACCCAATTTAGATACCCTTGCTTTCGAGGGTGTCCGTTTTACTGATGCTCATTCACCGTCCGCAGTCTGCTCGCCTACCCGATATGGGATACTGACAGGCCGATATTGCTGGCGTACAAAACTAAAAAACTGGGTTCTCTGGCCGTGGGATAAGCCTCTTATAGAACCGCAAAGACTGACATTACCTGGGTTTTTGAAAAAACATGATTATCACACAGGATGCATTGGCAAGTGGCATTTGGGATGGGATTGGCCGACCACCAATGGCAAAGAGCCTGAGCCGTCGGAAATGCCGGAAAATATCGATTTTACAAAACCAATTAAAAATGGACCATTAAGGCACGGTTTTGATTATTATTTTGGAGTTGACGTCCCGAATTTCCCGCCTTATTGCTTTATCGAGAATGAACATACTATCGGCATACCAACCGAAAGAAAACCTAAAAGTATGTATGGCAGTTCTGGTCCTATGCTCAAAGGCTGGGACCTCGTGGAAATAATGCCTAAACTAACAGAAAGGGCGGTCAAGTATATTGACCAAAAGACAAAAAAACAAAAACCATTCTTTTTGTATTTTTCTTTGACTGCGCCGCATAACCCTATAGTACCAGCTCCGGCTTTTAAGGGGAAAAGCAAAGCAGGAGAATACGGTGATTTTGTTTACCAAGTGGATGACACAGTTGGCAAAATTCTTCAAGCGGTTAAGAAAAATAATATAGAACGCGATACACTCATTATATTTACAAGCGACAACGGGTCTCCTGCAAGAGCGAATTCCGATGAGGATACCGGTAGCGTCAGGAGGTTTGGACACAATCCAAGCTGGATATTGAGGGGGATAAAAGCTGATGCTTGGGATGGTGGGCATCGGATTCCGTTTGTCGCCAGATGGCCTGGCCAAATTAAACCAAATTCAACAAATCCCGAACTCACCTGTCTTGTGGATTTTATGGCGACAATAGCGACTGTGTTAGGAGATAAATTGCCTCATAATGCTGGTGAAGATAGTTACAACATTCTGCCCGCACTGTTGGGACAAAAACTTCTAAAACCTATTCGAGAAGCTCTTGTGCAACATTCCGGCGATGGAATGTTTGCAATTAGACAGGGCAGGTGGAAACTTATCATTGGGGGAGGTTCCGGGGGGTTTAGTGAACCTGTACATATCGAACCGAAACCAGGTGAGCCGGAGGGTCAATTGTATGATTTGGACGAGGACATCTGTGAGTCTAAAAACCTTTACAATCAGCATCCTGATATTGTAAAGAATCTGACTGAATTGCTCGATAAATATTCAAAAGAAGGAAGAAGTGCACCTGTAATGTAGTATAGTTGCCGTTACTTTATCTGATAGAAAGGATAATTCAATTAGCGGCAAGCATAACATCTAAGAAATACCTTATAACATCAGTAACTTGTTCACTAAAAAAGACAAAGTATCGTCTCGAAGGTAGTTCTACCCAGCGCAGGCTGACATCCTTTAAATATGCTGTGGTATACTCTCTTGACTTCTCAATGTGAGTAAGTGCATGACGCAGATGTTCAACTCTACCACTTTTTGAACCGGCCCCCCGGAACCATTCCGCTAGGCGATATTCCAGGAACGACATGTGATAGTGCCAATAGAAACAGGCTAAATTCATAGTAAGTTCAGCCTGGGAAATAAACAAATCAACCAGATCATTATCCGGTTCAATTCGCTTGGCTTTTTTGCACATATCTAAAACCATCTGTGCCAGAGGTCTTGGGTCAATTCTATCGGCCAACTGCTGGAAATTATCTTCAGTAACATCCGCTAACCAGCGAGGCGCAGGAACATGAAATATCGATTCCTCGGAACGCACGCCGCCCCAAAGCACCAAATGCAAACTAAAACGCTCCAATAAACCTGCGTGGTAAAGAGTAAACCTGCGATACAACTCCGGGGTTTGTTCCAAAGTGTCAAGCATTATCTCCCAAGCTTTTCCAAATCTCCTACGAGCCCATTTCCCCTTTAGTTCGGAAAGGTCAAAATCAGGATTCCAACAACTTGCCCGCAAGGTAAGTGCATCGATCTCCTGTGTAAACAAATAGTCTACGTTAGCAATTACCACCTCAGTTCTACCGCTTTGGGATAATACCTTCATGTCATGTCGGATTTTCTCAGGATTGGAATATAAGTACATCATTGGGAAAACATTTTTAACGCCATTGCTCTCGCCCCAACAGCAGATAAAAGCTGCTTTCGGCCAAAGTACTAATCCAGGGTTGAGCTTTTCTGATTGAGCACAGGCATCAATAGACGGCGGAGCACACTGAACCCCGGTAAGGATAAGGTTATCTTTAGGCAATCGTAGACCATACTTCTTTATATGTTTTTCATCAATCATCCAATGAGTTGCTCCCCAGCACCTGCAAAGGATTGTGATTGGCCGAACACTTTGGGCAGCCCTGTATGCACAGTTTATAACTTCAATGCTCTTCTCTATGCGGGCAACACTGTTCTTGCAATACTCAGGATGGCGATGTTCCGGATTTGCGCAGTTCACGTATCCACTATTATCACCTATAGTCAGCTCGATATATTCAAGAGAAGGGCAGGCCGTTAACAACTCTTTGATTTGTGATTCAACTAACCTAAGATATAAATGGTGCTCTGGACATATTGTGGTAGGCACATCATATTCATTTCCATATCCGTGGAAACAGGGATTCGCTTGTGGGTATTTCTCAAAAAAAGTGGCTCTGAATTTGGAAAAACAATCAATATTCTCTTTTACAAACCCTTCATGAAACTCACGAATACCTTGAAGAAAGGATACGATATTAAGATTGACAATGCCGGATAATCCTTGTTTTTTTCTAAAGGCAAGTTTCTTCTCAAGTTCGTTTTGCTTCTGCCGAGCTGCCTGTCTTACCTGTTTTATAGTATCATTGTCACCACACCATATTTCGGGCAGGTCAGGATATGTACAGAAACGTTCCGCCCAAAATTCCGCCAAGAAAGCATTGTTTAAGCCAATCTTAATAGTTTCTTTTATCACAGGTGTTTCAAGATTTAAATTCTTGATTACACGTAAAGGAAAAACAGGCTTACCTTTAAGAGGTATTAAGTCAAATGCAAAAGGATAGCGACTAAGCCAGTATTCTTCGTTCTCCTTATCATCCTGTGGCTGATAGCCGGTCTCCTTTTTTCGGGGATCATCCACTTCCCACTCCCACAAAGGCGTTACTCGCATCAGATTGCCTTCGTCCGGGTCAAGCCAATATTTGGAGGACGGCAATTCACTCATATGAACTGCGCCATAAAAGCTGAGTGCCGCTGGAATCGAACATTTCTTCGGTTTATTGATAACAGATTTATCGTTCACCATAATTTTACCCTTCTAATACATAGACCAAATTGTTTTGTTTTCAAAAAACTTAATGTCCAAAGTGGGAAATTCGGCTGCTAAATCTTTTGTAAAAATTCTTAAACCGTCATTTTCGCTGATCTCATGACTGGTTTCAATTACATCTATTCCTATTTCTTTGCAGAATCTCATACCGTAATTATCTGTTTCTCCGCAAATCATTACATCAATATCACCAAGCTCAATTAGAGACTCCATATAGCCGACATTAACAAACAGGCCGAGCCCTCCCCAGGCGACGCCAATAGTTTTGATTATTTTATCCGGCGACCCATTGGTAGCTCGAATCCCATTCAGCTTAAACAGCTTCTTTATTCTCACTATCAGGTCGATATAGGAAATCTGTTCAATTGAATAAATTTTTGCAAAAGCAGACTCCTCATTTTCGGCAATAATTTTTGCCGCACCTATTTGTTCACAAAACGCCTTGTAAATATAAAGTTCATCCATAGTAAAATGGACTCTACATACTGTAATATTATTTTTCACCAGCAGATCAATCCTCTGCATATTTGTCGGCCATGCCAGATATTTACGTTGTTTTGACTTTTCAAATGATGGGTAGGGCTGAGTTAGTGCTTCATGACATAAAATAATGTTATGCCCTCTTTCTGCCGCCCAGCGTATCGCATCCGGGGATACTGTCCAACAAATAGTAATACCTTTCACAGTATTCTTTCTGACCTCTCCGAATTTTATTCCCTCATCTTCATAAAGTTTATGACCTGCCTTGTTTTCAATATAACGAATTATATCACTTAATATAACCATTTGACTTCTCCTGCATATTATGTTGAAAGGGACATCTCAAGATATATCAATTTGCTCTGTGTATTTCAAATATCAATTAAATCGTAAAGAACCGCACCTTCCTGTTGCTTAAGTGGCGACTCACCGGCAATATGCAGCAGGGTCGGCATAATATCACATGGGAAAACCGGTGCTTGACGATGATACCCCTTCCTGAAGCCCTTTCCTGCCGCACAAAACATGCCTATTTCTCCACCACGGCCATAACGGGTAGTGGGCCTGCAACTGCCGTGATCACCTAAATATGGGCCCCAGACATCCGTGAGTAAGTCATTGCCATCTACACTAGTCGACCGGTAAAGTGTGTATCCAGGCCGAGTGAAATAACGGATGTCACCGTCCAGGTCACTGCCGAGTCCGTAAAAAGCACCATCCTTCTTAGGATCGAATACATCTGTCAGAACATGCTGACCTGTTTGCGGGTCTTTCCAGTCACGCAGTAGTTCAATCAACTCAGCTTTAAGATTTTCGTATTCAGCCCCAGGTTCAACAATTCCGTGTGGGTCACGGCCCTTTAGGTTAATGTTAAGCAGAAGAAATGCAGATACATATGCCTGCGTGTGATTCCAATCAATTATAATATTATCCTGTTTGTCCTTACGGTATTTGACATAACCTTTTTGTGAAAGAAACCTGTTTACCCAGACAGCTCGTCGGCTGGCCATAAGGCCGTGGTCGGAAACCACAACCAGTGAGGTATCTTTATTCAAATTATCCATAACAATGCCTATCATTTCATCAGCAACGGCAAGGATCATTCGATGAAGCTTCTCATAGTGTTCAAATTCATCTGGTTTATAATTCAGAGCTACAGGGTCAACCTTATGCATAAAGAAATGATAGAACTTATCAAAGGCATGCCACTTGGTCAGCACCGCCTTGTACCCCAGCTTATTAACCAGTTCAATAGCCGCACGAGCTTGCCAAAGTCCCTGAAGTCTGAATTCATCATAAAAAGCCTCATCGTCGAGCCATCCCGTTAAAAGACGGGAAATGCCAAGAGCATCACAATACGGCCCTAACCTTTCGCGCAGACCATTTGTCTGGCTAATATCGCTGGAAAAAAAATATTTGGGGTAAACAGGGGAAATATAAAGCAACAAATCACTTTTCTGTAAGTCGAGTTTGACGATCCTGAAACGAAATTCGCCAATTATCGTATCACCCTGCAAAGGATTGAGAAACCATTGTTGCAGGATGCTGTTGTTCCGTTTAAAGCTTTTTTCAAAATAATCGCTCCAAAGCTCTTGCTCCAATACTGACTTTTTTTGGCCCTCCACAATTACCCCCACTGCTTTGTCATTGCTGTAGCCAAGATACAAACGGAAGGGGTACTTTCCTTTATAGTTCGTATTGTGAGCTTTGACGGAAAAATCAAGCTGAAACCTTGGCACGAAACCTTCAACCGCCGGGTTACTGTCGGCTGGAAAGAGGCTGACCTTTTCATGTTCACACCAATTATAAGGCCCAACCGGATTCACATTGCCCGCGGCAAGGACGCGGGATGAGCTGAGTATATAAGGCTCAGAATTTTCTCTCGGCATGCCATAGTCGCCAATTGCAAGATGATTTACTTTAGTCTGGGGTAAAGCAGCGGGAAAACTGATAGTTGCGGTTTTGTAACCCCTGTCCGAATATGCATCCCATACAAATTCGGAAAGGTTATTGGTTTTCTTGCTGAAGACTTCATGTTGCTCATCCAGATTCTCACCTAAAGTATGCATACAAAAATCCGAAATACCGTAAGTAACCGGACGACTACCGGTAGCAATGGAGGTCCAATTACCAGGCGTTACTGCCGAAGGAAACGGGACACTGTGCGCCCAACAACCCTCTTCCCGCAGGCGATTAAAATTGGGCATTAAGCCATCATTGATAGCTTCGTCAATAATATCAGGACAGCACCCGTCTAATCCTAAAATGATAAATTTGCTTGATGTGCCTCCACTCATTGATTGCACCCTGAAGATTCATTATTATACCACACAATAATCATAGTACAAACAATATGACATCGACTTTAACCTGTCAAGTAAATACTTGAGAAATATGCAAAATATTAGTTTCTTACAGGAGTAGGATGCACTTTTGCGCATATATGAGTCTTCTGATAAGTTGTAGATGTAGCTCCTAAGATTCTCGGCCGACCGATATTATTTTTATGTATCAACTCACTTATCAATAAAGGCCTAATGTTCTTTGCTCTGTAATATTGATATTTAAGCTCGCTTAATTTACTTTGAATGATAGTATGTTTGATTTACTGGCAGGATGAATATGCCGATGAGATTGAAATATAGTTGCGTGCCTTAACCATGTTCGCTATTATAAGTTGCAGTAGTTATTTTGTAGAATCTAAAGATGACCAATACATACCAGGACAAGAGTATTCTCGAATTCCTTCAGCCAGCGAGAGTCGTTGCCGGCGAAGTTGGACAATATCGTCTTAAGATCACCGTTGGTAAAAAAGGTATAGCACATGGGGGTGGGTTTGTAATTTATCCTCCTATAACCACACTCCCGCATATCTGGGCGCAAGTGCGATGGACTATTGGGGAGGTTTGGATTGATAACAATATCAATGACCAGTGGGAGGCATGGATATCCAGGATTGACCGTGGATACTCTTGTGAGACTAATGCAGAAGTTATAAGAATCGTCAATCGTGGCAACTTAGTGACACCTGGTACAGAAATCTTTTTGAGCATGATTGATTCTATTGTTCAAACGTTTGCCATGGACCAGAGTTGGTTCTATTTGGAGGAAGACCCCGAAGGGAAGGGGCCAACAGTTTTTTCGGTTTTAGCTGATTATGGGCCGCGAGAACTAATGGCAGACAAAGAACGCGACACTTTACAAAGAGTGGCATATGCGGCTCCCAACTGTCCCAAAGTAGATGTGGTTGCCAATAAAGCCGTTAAGTTCATTGCTTGCCTCTCCAGCAAACCTGATGAAAATGGAAAAGTTGAGCTAAAAGTCAGAGCAGAAGATGCCTTTCAAAACTGCGCTGTAATTGCTGATGAAGAAATTGGAATTATTACCAGAGTCCAAGGTGTGCATTTTCCAAAAAAAGTGGAAGTTGAAGCGGGAAAACCTCTCGCTATTCGAGGCATCCTTGGTTCATGTACTACAAATGAGTCCTTTAACGTCGAAGTGTACGGGACTAAATCCAGTTTGCATGCAGTCAGCACACACTGTGACCCTAATCTTCATCAGGCAGTGTGGTTTGGTGATCTGCACGGGCATAGTATGCTGTCAGATGGTTTGAATTCTGGAGACTTCTTCTTCAAGCATGCTCGTGATATTGCCTTTTTGGATTTTGTATCCTTAACAGATCATTGGCGATTTGATGAGGCCATCGTAAATTTGACAGATAAATATCACGAAGACAGCAGATTTGTTACTTTTTATGGACGTGAATATGGCGATAACTCAGGCCACAGAAATATATATTCACTCGATTGGCGCGAAATAATGGCCTTCACACGTGATAACTTCTGGGAGCAATTAAGAAGGGCAAATGTACTGGCCGCGGCTCACCATACTAACGCCTGTTGCAGATGGTGGCCCCAGGCAGATTTTGAGCGCCATGACCGTGAACATGAGCGGTTGATCGAGGTGGTCCAAAACCGCGGGTCGTTTGAAACTGAACAAATTGAAGGCCCGGTTATCGATGGCGGATATGGCTCGTCAGTTCACTCGGCCTTGTCTATGGGCCGAATGTTCGGCTTTGTAGGGGGAACAGATACACATAGAGGCAACCCGGGAGGACCAAGCCATCCACTGGCTCCCTATACTCACCGGTGGAAACCATGGCTTTTTGGCCTGACCGCCATTGTCAGTGATCGCTGCACAAGAAATCTACTGTGGGATAGTCTTTGGCATCGCCGAACGTACACTACCACTGGTGCACATATTTTAGTGGGCTTTAAGGCAAATGATGGCCCAATGGGAGCAACATTCAAGGATATTAAACAACTTGATCTCGAGGCAAGGGTTTGCGGAACAGCGCCTATAAAAAGCATAGAGATAGTTAATTACAATGGAACTTATTTTGCCCAGGAATATAACGAAGATGAAGATAACGCTGTAATATTCAAGCATAGTATTATCGCACCAAAGGGTTTTTATTATTTGAGGATTGCTCAAAGTGACGGTCATTACGCTTATATTTCCCCCGTTTGGTGCCAATAAGATTGGTCGTAAGCGTTCACCCAGTTTTGGGGGACATAGGTAAACTTTAGCAAAACATGGTTTTTGTCCGATGATGATTGTATGGACAAAGACGCATATATAAAGCAGTTGGAAGAAGAAAACACATTTTTGAAAAAACGCGGAGCCAGGAACGGACACCAGCCTCATTTGAGAGAGTTGCTGCCCCCGGAGAGAGTAACGCATCATATTGAACTTAAGCCAGAAGTATGTCCATGCGGCGGCACAAATCTTGAGAAAACCAGCGAAGAACCTTTGCATCATCAGGTTGTTGACATACCACCAATAAAACCGGAAGTCACAGAATATGTTCAGTACATATATCGATGCAAAGATTGCGGAGAGCTTATTTATCAACCCTTGCCGGATGAGCTGAAGCGTAAACATTTTGGTCCGGGTACCATTTTCCCTTTTGGCTCTCGTTCAGCTGGTTTCCCTGAAAAACCAAGGATCAAAGTTCGATCAACTTTGTTTTAAGACTGTCAGTCAATGTTGTTCACACGGTTTGGTCGGTCTTTCAGGGGTTTCCATTTATTTCAACGGCCATTCGTCTGGACAAAAGTCGAGCCAGTAATCGGCGAATATACCGTAGTCTTTGAAATCGATATTCCCGTCGCTATGTAAATCAGCGGGCCAACCTGGGCCGGTTTTGAGCCCGTCTTCAACGAAATTAACCGAGTCTTCGAAAATTACTTTACATGCTACACTGTAGTAATCAGTCAGACCAAAGTTTATCCAGCCGATATTTTCGCCGGTATTGCCCACAACAGAGCAATTGCTGGAAATAAGGATACCATGCCCGGCATTGCCACTAATGCATACAGACTGAACCACGGCTTCTTTACGGCCGCCTGCACGCCAGGTCTCAGATGTCGGATTGTCCTTCCGAAGGTTGAAGGTTCGAGTCCCTTCGGGGATAGTTGACTTTTGTGCTTATGCCGGTTATGGTAGTAGCTTATGCGAAGAAATATAGTTCATGAAGGTTCGGGACAGCTTACCTACGAGATTCGCGAGATTGTCGCAATTGCGCAGGAGTTGAGCAATCTGGGTGTAAAGATCACGTGGGAAAACATCGGGGATCCAATCGCAAAGGGAGAGAAGCTGCCCGAGTGGATAAAGGACATTGTTACCGATCTGGCCTACCAGGACATAACTTACGGCTATGTGGCTACACAGGGTGTGCCCCAGACTCGCCAGTTCCTAGCTGAGCAGGTCAACAAGCGCAACGGCTGTCGGGTTACAATGGATGATATTGTTTTTTTCAACGGTCTTGGCGATGCGGTTGCCAAAATCTTCGGGTTTCTCAGAAGCCAGGCTCGAGTCATCGGTCCATCGCCTGCTTACTCCACACATTCCTCCGCTGAAGCAGCCCATTCCGGTTACGAGCATCTGACGTACGAACTGGATCCGCAGAAAGGGTGGATGCCGGACCTTGAAGATATGGAGAATAAAATAAAGTATAACGATGCAATTGCAGGTATCCTGCTGATCAATCCTGACAATCCCACCGGTGCTGTCTATCCGCGTCCGCTTCTCGAGAAAATGGTCGACATTGCCAGGAGATACAAGGTCTTCATGATCTGCGATGAAATTTATGCTCACATTGTCTACAACGGCGCAAAGACCGTTCATTTAAGCGAAGTCATAGGTGATGTGCCTGGAATCGCCCTTCGTGGAATATCAAAAGAATTCCCATGGCCCGGCAGCAGGTGCGGCTGGATCGAGGTCTTTAACCAGGACAAGTCCCCCATGTTCAGAGATTATATCAGAAGTATAATAAACGCCAAGATGCTTGAGGTTTGCTCAACCAGCCTGCCGCAATATTCGATTCCTCTGGTAATAGGCGACGCCAGATATATCGATCATCTGCAGCAGCGTAAAGATATGTTTGAAAAACGGGCACTGGAGGCGTGGGAGGCTTTTTGCGGCGTCGAAGGGGTTAGCGTCAACAAGCCCCAGGGTGCGTTTTACATGTCTGTGCTCTTTGATGAGGACAGCTTAAACGACAGGCAAAGCCTGCCGATCACCGACGAGAAGGTCCGGGCTTTTGTCGAACAGAAAGTCAAAGGCGTAGAGGTAGATAAAAGATTTGTATATTATTTGCTGGCAGCTACCGGCATCTGCGTCGTTCCGCTGACGGGGTTCTGCTGCAGGCGAAAGGGCTTTCGTATTACACTTCTTGAGACTGACGATGAAAAACGCAGGTGGACCTGGAGTACTATTGTCGAGAGCATAAGACAATACCTCGCTTCGGCTTAGAGCCTGCTGCAAGCATCAGTTTTTTGGCCTGGCGTAATAGTCCGGGTCTTTGGCAAGGTTTCCCCCGGCTTCTGCGGTCATCATTTCAAAAGCAGGGTGTGTCGTCTGCCACGCCCGTTCGGTGAAGGGGCTGGATCGCATTTTTTCGACTTCTCCGGCAGCATCTTTAAAATACGAACCGTAGATGTGGAGTGAATCGCTTATATCAACGTATCTGCCCACGCTGACCGGTGCACCGATTCGTCTGGAAATCTCCTCTGCCATAATGCGCTGGAGGTCGGTAAGTGCATAAACGTTCATGAACCAGGCCTTGTACAAATCCCTGCTTCGCCAGTGCGTGTTCATATTGAGCGCCCAGCCATCGCCAAGGGCGACAAGCCTGCACCAGATTCGCTGGAGGCATGGCGGGTCATCGGTAGCAGGATCGGCAGTGGGCATCCACGTTATTGCCTGTGCACGCCTGGTGTGAGCGGTCCCGGCGAGCGATTCGATAATATACTCAATCTGGTTGAACGCCTTGAAAGGTCTGGCAGTATTTGCATCGCGCAGATCGCCGACCGGACAGTATGCAAATAATCTTTCATGATAGGTATAGGTCCACTTGCCCTGGGCAGGATTGATCCAGTGATCGTGTATTCCGCTGACGACTTCCTGTCGATATGACTCCAGCTCCGCAGGTCCGCCGGGGAAGTTCTTATGAATACGCGGCTCAGCAAACGGCTCTGTTACCGTTACCATCACCGTTGCATCCCTGCTGGGAGGATCACCGGCCTTGTCGTATTGAGTCCTTATCTGGATACCTTTGTCCCAGACGGCCAGCACCGCTTTTTCCCACGCTTCAGGCAGACAGCGAGCGCTGATACTGATACTTGGGATATTTGTCAATACCTTCTCTGCACTCATCAAAGCTGCCTGTGTAAATTAAAGAGACCTGTCAGATTCCAAGCTCCTCGTCGGTAATATTGTACATCTGGCGATAACGCGGCGGCATTTCCCGAAGCAGTTGTCGAGCTTTTTCAGCATAGGGCGAATCCGGGTATTCCCGCAGAATAGTTCTGCACAGATCAACCATTTTTCTGTAGTTGATGTAAACACCTGCCTTTTTTAATCCCACAGCAGTCTGGTAAAGCTGCTCAGCATGAGGATTGAACTGCTCGTCGGATTCTTCAGCGGCTGTCGGTTGTGCTTCAGGTGAGCGGGTAGTTTTTTCCTGTTGCCGGGTACTGTTGGTTTCTTCCGGCAGTACGGGTTCGGAGACAGAAGGTTCGCGGCTGGGACTAATTTCCGAGACAGCCTGGGACAAAACCATTCGCGGCAGAAAACCCGATGCCTGTCCTGCGTAGCAAATTTTGCCGTCCGGAGCGATAATTGCCAGTGTCGGTTGAGTAATTGCCAGGTTTTTGAACTGGGTCAGAACAGAGTTTTTCGGATCATCGGCCATGACTTGCGCCCATGGCCAGGAATTTTTGAACAACTGCCCCACAACCTGTGCCTTGTTTTGAACATCATCGATATTGACTGCGAGAAACCGCGTTTTGCTATTCTCAAATTCCAAGAGGAAAAGCTTGCCAAAGGCGCTTGTTTGCCTTTGAAATTCCTCTTTGGCATCATCTTCGACCTGCCCACGACGATACCTGTCTCTGCGTGAAGGTTCATCAGCCAAAACCCCTGTGGCGAATTTTTCATCGGCCTGCTTTTCCGCATCAGAACTCAGGCTCCAGAACAGCACGCACAGGGCGTTTTGGCCCGGTTTATATGCAAAGGTACTTCCGTTAAGACAATGAAGCTCCATGGTTTCGACTGCCTTGCCGAACAAATCAGGATTAATCAGTTCCGGCTTCACATCGAGCGTCTGGCTGGATGGGCCTTGTTCCCCCCTTCTACCTCTTGAGGCTCGTGAGGGCTGGGGACGGGCAGAAAATATCGATGACTCGGCGGACTGGCCGAGCTCGCCGACCACCCTGTAGTCTTTGTTCAGAATCGCCATTGCCAGCCTTGTCGCCTGGGCATCCTGGTTGTTCTCGGCGGACTGGAACGCCTTTTCGGCATCGTCCAATGCTGTCCGCATCCTGCCGGCATAATAATTTGTCCAGGCGCTTAAGAGATAATAATCACACTGCTGGGCTGTATCAAATTTCACAAGGTATTTTTTTGACTCAGCCAGAGTGTTTTTAACTACTTTGACATCATTGTCCTGAAGAGTCTCTCCGGAATTCACAACATTTAAAATAGTCACCAGCTTAAAGCGAATATCTTCGCCGGCCTCACTGATCATGCGACTTTCGTCGACCGAAGCAGGTTGCTCTCTCGTTCTGACCACTGCCCGCAACTCCACGGCAAGGCCGAACAACGTTGAGACCAGAACAAGCATAAACATGTTTTTTGCGATCTTACCATACATTGTATTTCCTCCCTCTGATTTTAAGAACCTACTATAAGCTCGGGAAAAAGCCGGTTATGTTACACGCTCTTATAATAACACCTGCACAGGATTTTGAAAAGTACATTTGTGTTAAATATGGTCAAGCATATTTTTCTGCTTTTTGGCGCCAGAGAGGAACAAACCGCTCTTGATGCAAGCCTTATTATAGTATATAGTGAGGCTTATGGCTGGCAAGATCAAGAAATAGTTAACAACGAACAACCGCTTAAACGGGCAAAACGAGTAGAAAATCTATGGAAATCAACGAACTTAGAAATGCTATAACGGCTATCCAGGCCCGGGTTCGACAAATCCGGGACTGGCTTTGACGTACCTCTCCAAAAAAACCTAAAAGCTGAGCTCGAAGAGCAAATGTCCCGGCCTGGCTTCTGGGATAATCCCGAAAAAGCCAAAACTGTTGTCTCCCGGCTCAGTGCGGTCAAGTCATTGATTGAGCCGATCGAACAGGCTCAGGGCAGCGCCGACGATCTTGGTGAACTGTTTGACCTAGCTGAGAGCGAAAATGACCCCGAAGCATTACAGCAGCTCGAAGCAGACTTAAAGGGGCTGACAATACAATGTGACCGGATTGAGCTTTCCGGATTATTGTCCGGCCCTGACGACATGCGGAGCTGTTTTTTCAGTATTCATGCAGGAGCAGGAGGCACGGAAAGCTGCGACTGGACAAACATGCTGCTGAGGATGTACACCCGATTTTTCCAGCAGAACAAACTCGATTACGAGGAACTCGAAATGACCCCCGGCGAAGAGGCAGGAATCCGATCTGTGACCTTGAGGGTTACGGGGCTTTTTGCTTTCGGCAGGCTTTCCTGTGAAATCGGCGTTCATCGGCTTGTTCGAATCAGTCCGTTTGACTCCCAAAGCCGCAGGCATACCAGCTTTGCTGCTGTTGATGTTATTCCCGAATATGATGATGACGTAGCTATCGAGATCAAGGACGAGGATATTAAAATGGACTTTTACCGGGCAAGTGGTGCGGGGGGTCAGCATGTCAATAAGACCAGTTCAGCGGTTAGGATTACGCATTTGCTGACAGGAATTGTTGTTCAGTGTCAAAGCGACAGGAGTCAACATAAGAACCGCGCCGAAGCAATGAAAATGCTCAAAGCCCGCCTGTACAGGCTTGAGCAGCAAAAAAAGGATGAGCAGCTTGCAAAACTTTACAACAACAAAGGTGATATTGCCTGGGGAAATCAAATACGAAGCTACGTGATGCAGCCCTACCAGATGGTAAAAGACCACCGCACGGAGCATCAGACAGGAAATGTGGCAGCGGTTCTGGACGGCCAGATCGAGCCGTTCATCGAGAGTTTTTTAAGACACAGAGCAAAACAGCGGCGCTGTAATTAGATCGGTTTGTTTGTGCTGCAGGATTCGGCTGAGTGTCAACTGAGCCGATGTGGATTATTGCGGAGCCTGTTTGTCTCGCTGGCTTATAAGCTTTATTATCAGCGCGGCCAGCATAAGTGCTACAATAACAACAGCCACCGCCTGTCCGCGGCTAAACATCACAAAGAAAGGCGTATCGGTTGTAGCGATCGCAAAGATGTCGGTATTGTCTTTGGCGTGTTTCAGCAGTTTAGCATTCACGCCCCACCCGTAAAGACCTACCATAGTATCGGTATGTTCTTTGGTTGACCAGCTTACTTGTGGGGGTGTATCTTTGCCATTGTTTTTCAGCACCTTCAGCCCACCTGTCTCGTGGTCCGCTGTAACCAGGACAAGAGTATCCTTGCGATCCCGGGCCCAGTTGACTGCCCTGGCGACAGTGCGGTCAAACTCGAGTGTTTCGTGAATATTTCTTAAAATATCATTGTTATGTCCTGCATGGTCGATTCTTCCTCCTTCGACCATCAGGAAAAAACCTTCCGGATCATCAGCCAGAATCTTAAGAGCCATATCCACCATTTGAGAAAGATGCGGCAATTCACCAAGGCCATCCACTTCGAACGGCAGGTGGCCGTTACCGAAAACACCGGTTACCATCCTGGCTGTTTCGGTGTTTATGTTTTGCAGTTCCGCAAGATTGGTTACAACCATATAGCCTGCTGCCTTAGCCTTTGCAGGATTAAAATCATCGTGACCCCCGCCGAACAAAACCGTAGGGCGCGAGTTACGAAAATAATTATCGGCGATCTGCGGCAGATTCCCCCGGCTCGGCTGATGAGCTGCGAAAGCAGCGGGGGTAGCGTGAGTCATGAAGGTGGTAGTAACGAGCCCCGTGCTTTTATCGTTAATTTTGAAATATTCGAGCAATGTGAACAAAGGCTGTCCGTCTCCGGGAACAGCAACGCTTAATACGCCGTTGTTGACTTTGCGCCCTGTAGCGATTGCCGTCGCTGCCGCGGCTGAGTCGGTAATATTCGAGTCAGCCGAATAGGTGGTGACTTCAACACGATAAGGAAAACTTTCGAAAGACAGCGATCCTGCCCGGCCGTTGGCAAACATTCCCGCGGCGGCGACCTGCTGCGGCCCCATACCATCGCCGATAAACAAGATAAGGTTTTTCGGGCCGGCTGCTTGTGCTGCACCTGAAAGACCAACCCATAAGAGCACAAACAGCAAAAAGGGGTTTTTTTTAAGCATTCATGTTTTCCTCAAATCAGGTTACTTATCCGGCGTTGCGATTATAGACGAGCAAATCGCTCTTGTCAAAACGTTGCTTCGGTCTTCGGCAAAAACTGCCCGGCGGAAAGCAAAGTGAGTTTTGCCAAACCCGGTGGCTATGGTATAATGCCTTGTGCTTTGGTTAATCTCGAAAGGTACTCAAAATGCCCGAAAAAAGCAGGAAACACCGGTGGTGGGCTATTGTGCCGGCTGTTATAGCGGCACTTATCGTTATTCTCTGGGCAAGTGACAAAAAAGAAAAATCACATCTGGAGATCGACGCAGTATATCACAAGGATGACAGTGATGCCGCGGCCCAACAGCCAGACAAACAAAACAGCCTTGTTGGTTCGGGCGAGCAGCAGGAGCCCACGCCAAAGACTCTCCGCGAAATTGTGGCAAATAGAAGGACGTGGGATCCAGCCTTTGCTTCCTGGTACGGCAGGGGCGCTCCGGATTTTAGCGTTACTGACATCAATGGTACGACCCATCGACTTAGTCAATACCGCGGGAAGAACGTCATGCTCATTTTCTGGGCTACCTGGTGTGCTCCATGCAGAATGGAAGTGCCGCATCTGGTTGCACTTAGGAACATTGCAGGCCGCGAGGACCTGGCTATGCTGGCGATATCCTTTATCAGCCCGATGTATGGGGAAACACCTGAAAAAGTGAAGGATTTCGTTTCGCGCTCACAGATGCCGATAAATTACACCGTTATTTCTACCGAAGATTCACTATTACCCAGCCCCTTCAACAGCGTCAACGGCCTGCCAAGTGCTTTTTTCATTGATAAGGGTGGGAATATCAAACTGGCTACCGTCGGTACGTTAACGCTAGGGGAGATGAAGGCAATAATTCAGGCCGGGGAATAGAACAGGGGTTTTCGGGATAAAGCTGTCCTGAAAAATTAACCTGTCCTGCTGAAGTTTTTTATGGACAAATAAGCAGGAAACGGATAGCATAACGTGTTTAGGTAATTCAACGCTATGGATTTTTATTTGAGGTTTTGAGGTCATATGGCACATAAAAAGGGACAAGGCTCTACACGAAACGGGCGAGACAGCAACCCGAAGTATCGAGGCATCAAGATGTCCGGCGGACAGGTTGTCAAGACCGGTTCGATAATTGTAAGACAGTCAGGCACAAAGTTCTTCCCCGGATTCAATGTAGGCATGGGAAGGGATTTCACCCTGTTTGCCAAGATGAACGGCACCGTGCGATTTCGAGGTAAAAAAGTTCACGTCGAAGCCTGAGAACAAGAAGTCATTGGCAACAATAAAGGGATGGTTCACGCCATCCCTTTTTGCTAGATTTTTTGGTTATGCGGCGGCCCTATTTGAGCCCCGCGGCCTTTTTCAGTTTATCTGCCTTGTCGGTTCTTTCCCACGTAAAGTTCGGCAGATTTCGCCCAAAATGGCCGCCCGAGGCGGTCTGCTGGAAAATGGGTCTTGCAAGGTTCAAATAATCTATCATATCTTTTGGCTTCAGCGGGAAGAACTTTCGTACCAACCCGGCGATACTATCTTCGCTGATATTCGCTGTTCCCTCGGTATCGATCAGAACCGATATCGGCTCGGCTACTCCTATCGCATAGGACAGTTGTATCTCACAGGCATCGGCAAGCCGTGCAGCAACTATATTTTTGGCGATGTGCCGGGCCATGTAACTGGCGGTCCTGTCGACTTTTGACGGGTCTTTTCCGCTGAAGGCGCCGCCGCCATGACAACCCCTGCCGCCATAGGTATCAACAATAATTTTCCGTCCGGTAAGACCACAGTCACCTTTCGGCCCGCCTATAACGAACCGCCCTGTGGGGTTAACATGGAAAACGATTTTTTTGTCAGTGAACTTCCCGGGAAGCACGGGGATGATTACCTGCTCGATAACAGCTTTTTTCACAGTATTGTACGCAACATCTTCGCTATGCTGTGTGGCTACTACAACAGTGTGAATTCGTTTCGGTTTGTTGTTCTCGTATTCGACTGTCACCTGACTTTTGCCATCCGGGCGAAGCCACGGAAGTTTCCTGTTTTGCCGCATCCGGGCAAGCCTGTTGGTAATCGCATGGGCAAGAGAAATAGGCAGCGGCATGAGGGATGAGGTTTCCCGGCAGGCATAACCGAACATCAAGCCTTGGTCACCCGCTCCCTGTTCCTTGTGCAGGCCTTTTCCGGGCGTTACGCCCTGTGAGATATCCGGACTTTGCCTGCTGACTGACACAAGCACTGCGCAGTTCTCACAATCAAAGCCCAGCTGAGGGTCGGTATATCCTATTTTCCGGATTGTATCCCGGACCACGGTGGGAATATCAACGACGGCTGTGGTTGTAATCTCACCTGCGATGACTACCATCCCTGTTTTCACGAGGGTTTCACAAGCAACCCTGCTGGCTGGGTCCTGCGCCAGCATCGCGTCAAGAATTGCATCGGATATCTGGTCTGCAACCTTGTCAGGGTGCCCCATAGTTACCGACTCGCTCGTAAAAAGATAGTTTTTCTTCGTGCAGTGCCTGTTGCTGTGAATGCGCTGTTTTGCCACCTGATTTCTCCTTAACAATCTGACATTTAGTAATCCGGGAAACAAACCTTCGCCGGGTATGATATAGCTTAAACACCTCAAATGTAATAGTCAACCCACCATCGAAAAATATTGCTTTGCAGGTGCTGGCTGGTTATATTGAAACACATCAGGTTTTAATGTGAGTATGCCTTGTAGTATTTTGTTTTTGGACAGTGTATTGCGGGTAACAGATTTTACGAATACGGAAATGAAGAGATGTCCGTTTTGTGCCGAGACCATTCAGGCCGAGGCAATCAAGTGCCGGTTCTGCGGTGAATTTCTCAATACTGCTCGCGCCAGGTCTCTTGAACAAGCCCAAAAAGGTGGTTTGCCAGCTGACCAGGGTGCCGAAAAGGATGGATCGCTTTTCAGGGGCCGTCCGTCGCTATGGGGCGTTACAGGGGCTGTGATCCGCGGCATAGTCTTCGGGGGATTGATGATTATCGTTCTGAGACAGCCTGTTGTGGACAAGTTAAACAAATACCTCGATTTAAATTTGTCAGAGTCGCAAATCGTCAACCTTAACAGTTATAAGACGCTGGCTATAGTGGTTTTGATACTGCTTATCCTGCTGCGCCTCGCGGTTCATGTGCTCAAACTCAAGACTGTGCACTATGAAGTAAACACCGACCGGATCGAGTGGACCAGGGGGATTCTTGACCGGCGGATTGACAACATCGATATGTTTCGCGTTATAGATTTGCGCCTACGAAGGAGCATCCTGGACTGCATTCTTGGCATAGGTACTGTCACACTGATTACTTCAGATAAGACTGACCCGGAGTTTCGCTTCGCAAAGATTCGCGATCCCCGCAATCTCTATAATATAATCAAAAAAGCCAGCCTTGAAGCAGATCAGAAACGCGGCGTCGTTCACCTGGAATAACCGCTCATCACAGTTTGCAAGAGATTTGCCTTGCGATACACGAAACTCTGTAAGAGACACAAAAAAGGTGCTTGCAAACCAGGCGCCAAGAGCATATGTTCGGCCTCCTGATCCACGAGGAGCGGTTGTTAATGATAAAACCTGAGAAACTAAAAGCACTGCTGTCGAAGCAGGAAAACGTCGTACCTCTCTGCAGCGTCGCCTTTCTGCAAAGCTGTAGCGGAGGTGTGTGGTTCGTTGCCATGCCCTTCATACTCAAAAGGCTCGGCGGAACAGACACACAACTGGGTCTTTGTCTCGGATTCTGGTTTGTAGCTTATACTATCGGCTGTCTGTCGGCAGCGCCTCTTCTGGACAAGTTCGACCCCAAACGAACCATCCTGCTGGGCTTAATCGCAAATGTTCTAGCTACCTTCGGGATGCTTCTGGTTGTGATCATGGCCCAACCTAGCGGGTCCTCTTTCAGTCCGCCTGTTGCTATGATTCTACTTTCGTCCATCTCGGGAGTCTTCGGCTCCTTGTTCTGGCCTCCACTCATGGGCTGGTTTTCCACTGGCTACGAAGGCGTTCGGCTAAATCGCCGTCTCGGACTATTTAACGCTTCATGGTCCTGCGGCGCCCTAGCAACGCCTTATTTCGGCGGACTCATCGTGGAACAAAGCTCCGCATGGGCACTTGCCCTGACACTGGCTTTTTCCCTCGCTGCTGTTGCTGCGCTTATTTTCGCCAGAAGTCCAAATGGCGTGATCCCGGCCTTCAATTGTCCGGACAAACAATCCGACGACCTGATGCCGACCCTGCTGGGCCGTTTTCGATGGATAGCAAGGGTTGCACTACTCAGCTCAATGACTTGTATAGGTCTGGCGAGAACACAGCTTGCGGTGCTTTTCAAATTTGAGCTGGCTTTTACTGAATCGGACTATGGATCGGCGATACTGGCGATGTCAATCGCGGTTTTTGCCGTTTTTACCCTCGCAGGGCGGACACATGCCTGGCATTATAAACTCTGGCTTTTTATTTCCGCACAACTGCTGCTTTTGATCGGCATGGTTTTAATATTATATACTAGCGCTTTGGTTGTTTTGACACTTGCCGTGGTTATGATCGGTGCGGGTGAATCTTTCATGTATACCTCCCACCTTTATTATGGTGTTTCGGGCGGCAAAAGGCGTTCTGCCCGCATGGCGATACATGAAACAACACTTTCTATGGGATTTGCAGCCGGAGGGCTCGCAGGAGGTCTGCTCAGCGACCATTTTGGCAGATACAGCCCCTACAAGTTCGGATTTGGCATCGTAGCTGCGGGTCTTGTCGTCCAGGCTATAATCTGGCTTGCGCTGAAACCGAAAAAGAGGGTAATCGATCAGCAGCAGTAGTTTCGTCCCTCATCCAGCATAGCAAGGTAGTTGTCCAATGGAATATAATTAGCGACGGTGTTACCGGTTCCCAGGCAGTACCCGCCGCCGGGCATGCAAACATCCAGCGTTTCCCTGACACGTTTTCGTATCGCTTCTTCATCGGCAGTGCACAGAAAATCGACGTCAATACCCCCCAGTATTGCGATGCGATTACCATAGAGTTTCTTTGCCTGTGTTACCGGCAGGATGGTGTCTTCGTACGAATGTTTCGCATCTATGCGCACACCGTCTATGAGGTCGTCCATTACCTGTTCAAGCCGGCCGCACGCATGCAGGAGATATAGTTTTTTGTTTTCGTGTGTAATTTGTGCGCACTTTTTATGCCAGGGGAAGATTTTTTCGCGCAGCACCTGCGGTGAAACCAGCGTGCCCGTGCGAAAACCCATATCATCAGAACCCCATATCAGTTTAACGCATGAGTATTTACACAAAAGGGTGGTGTAGTCCACGTAAAAGCTGCCTACTTTTTCAAGAACAGCATCAACAAGATCAGGCTCTTCAAACAACTTATAGCACATATTCTCGTAGCCCAGCAGAAATGTTAAATCTTCGAGTATGTGTGCGGTCAGGTCATAAACACCCATGTTGGCAGGCAGATTCGCCTCAAACCAGTCAAGTTTCCGGCGATCCACAACGGACAAGTCAGGCCAGGGGTACTTTTCAAAGTCCTCCCATGACTGAATCGGCCCGGCATGTTCTTCTGCCCACTCGCGTTCAGGTCTTTTCTGGTCTTGTGCAATAGTGGTATCCTCAGCTTTGAGCTTTTTAGCGGCAAATGCGACGCCTGCGGCCTGAATTCGAAAAACCTCATATCCAAGAAACTTATGCAGTCTGATCTGTTTCTGGTTATAAGCAATCTGTTCGCTGCTGGTGTCCATGCCCTGATCAAGTGAGAAACGCTGACAAATCTGCTCTTTGATTTCCTCATCGAGAAAAAGTTCGATAAAATGGACGCGCCGAGGCTCATTGCCCGGCCTTATTACATTGAGCAAAGACTCGACATCCGGCTCAATCGTTTTTTCAAAAAATCTCATGTACTTTTTCCGTATTCAAGTAGTTCATTATGGCCAGGTTATCACAGGATTTGACCAATTCTGCTGTTCAAAGTCAAGTCAAAGATGTTCCCGGGTATAGAGAGGTGCTTCGCCTGGATCCTAATCATCCACAGGCCCGCCAGAAGCTGGAGGAGCTGTCAGGCAGGTAAGTGCGATTACTCAAAATTGTAGTGTTTACGAACCGCTTCTTCGACAACCCATGTGCAGCTAAGATCGTTGGGAAACACGACAAGGTCGCCCGGACCAAAACAAACCTGGCTGTTACGATCTTTTACCGTCACTTTGCCTTCAAGAATCAAACAGGTTTCCTTCTGTGTGTACTCCCAGTCGAAAGTGCTTGGTTCGCATGTCCAGACAGGCCAGGTTTTACATTGTTGAATTTCTTCCCGGCCGGGTTTGCGGACAACAATATCCTTTACGCTCGGCATTATCTTCTCCTATCAGGCTTTTTGGGTCAATTATACAGGAGACTTGTGTATTTGACCAGAGTTTAGAATTTTTTCAAAACTACTGGAAGCAGCAACAGTTTTGTCATATAACAATGCCTTTTATCAGGATCAACAGGAGCCAGAATGACAAGCGAACAACTGGAAGAACTCAAAATCTCATTTCGTGAGTATGTCAAGGCTTTCTATGGTGTCAGTGAATACGATGATGCCAATATCAGGCTCAAGGATGACCATAGCCGATGTGTATGCGAGGAGATATTATATCTTTGCGATGAGCTTGGTCTGGATGACAGCCGACGGCGACTTGCCGAGGCTATTGCCCTTCTGCATGACATAGGCAGATTTCAACAATGGCGGCAATATAAAACATATAAGGGGGTATCTCCTTGACTCCAGTACATACAATCGGTAGTATTTGCGATCATGGAAGATTACCCGCGAACATTGATGGAATTGGAAAAGCGGTTTTCATCGGAAGAGGCCTGTCGGGAATATTTGGAAGTTCTTCGAT
>JBDRHL010000028.1:0-10096 GCA_043816955.1 Planctomycetota bacterium
ACGACTCCTTTCGTTGAATTTTGTAAATTCATTGTTTTTTTGTGAGTGCATTGTAATGCACTGAAAGGGTCATTTCGAGTATTTTTTGATAATCAAAAACAATTTATCGCTTCCAACTACGCTGGTTTAAGGTCTAGTATAGGCAAAACAGGAAACTCTATCTTATCATTTCTCGTGTCGGGCGGCAGAGATCGAAGCAGTTGTATAAGCTGGCGGCCAAACTCTTTTGGGTACGTTTTATTCTTGATATGGAACTGTGAATACGCAAGAAGCAGTCTCTTTGCATTTACATTTTCAACTGCGTGAAAATATCGTTCCAACACGTCCCAGAAACGTATCCCGTTATTCTCGGTAAGAAAACGTACCAGGGACGAAATAGAATTGTCCCCAAGCCGGGCCGAACCGTCAACTGCAAAGAATCCCTCCTGTAAAGATGACAGGACTATGGCTTCATCTGCAAAAACAGCTTGTATCAAGTCAGCAATATTATTAACGGCTGTCATCTTCAGTCTGCCTTTGGCGTTGATGACAGCCACTTCGGTATCTTCAGTTTCTACAGGAGACAACACGCCTAAAGATCTGTCCCTGTCAAGGGCAGGATAAATAAAACGGTGGATAGATTTGTCGTCCAAGGCAGCGGAGATTTTGGTGGACATTGCTCTTACAACAGTAATATCGCCACCAGAAGATGTTATATGGCCGGTCGAGAGAATATCATCTGCTACAGGTATGTTCAAAGCAGCCGACAACATGGCCACTAACATTGGAACATCAACTGAAAACCCTGAAATATTAACGCCCAGATTAGATATAGCAACGCCGCCAGGATTAACTACCGATATCACAAAACTTTTTTTAGCTACTCCCAGTAAATCCAGTATATTATCAACAATCGGGATTAATACATCCTCGACATGTTCAATAGCAGAGTTCTTAAAAATAACGTCTCCCACAAAGCTGATACGTTTACTTTTAGTCTCGTCACGAGTATCTGCAACGACAGAAGAAATAACTGCCTTGGCATTATCATCAGCGCCAAGGACTAAAACTGTCCTGGCTCGTCCTATTGATGTTGCAGTTAAACTCATTGAGAATCCCTGATTTTATTTATAGTTATTTTCATACTGCCGCTTTCAATACTCGGAAATACCTGGATGGTGATCTCACCGTCAAAGACACTGATTTCCTTTGTGGGTTCAGGTTTCAACCCGGTCGTATCAGCCGCCAAATCAAAATTCCTGCCTGGATACGCCTTGGCCCAGACCAGATCCTCTACGGCAAGTTCCCCTTCCCAGATGACTTGTCCAGTAGCAAAGGATATATTATAAATACCTGCGGCTATTCTGTCGATGCCTTTAGAACCGGGGATCTCCATGAGTGTAACTGACTTAAACCATTTATTGTCACGAGATATTGAAATTTCGACACCCGCGGGCCTGCGATTTAACTGCTCTATGTCGGTAACGAGTTGGTCATATTCTTCTCGCAATCGTGGATTTGATTTGATAATACTAAGAGCCCTCTGCTTATCTTCGTCACTTCCTTCAAAAAAATCGGTTGCCAAATCAACTATCAGTTCACTCACAAGATCAGCATCAAGTGTATTAGTTTCTTTTTTTCCGGCCTGGTCGCTTATAGTATCCATGAACCGCTGAAACTGCCGAAAACCCTGCTCGTACCCGGGCTTTGTTCCCAGTGATTTTATCTCATCGAAAGCCTGTTTTAGCGATTCTTCACTATTTTTCTGCTCCAGTGCCTTTGCTATGATTTGTATAAAGTACATGTCGTTACTCATTTTTAGCTCCATTTCTTCTTCGGGGCATTGTTGCTCTTTAAGACTTCCTCTACACGTTTCAAAATACCGGTTTTTTCCGCAACTCTCACAAATACAGGATGTCCCGCGAGAACCTGGGCAGTATTGAACCACAGATCGGGAATCGGCGAATCTTCGCTCTCATCAGTCTGCGTGAGCCAACGGCGACCGGCAAATCGGGAAAATGTCGCCCTTTTTATTCCAAAGCTGTCAGCGGTTTCCAGAACCTCATAGTCTCCCAGGGACAGACTTTCAAAAACCCGGCGAATCAACTGCCGTAATCTCTCCCCGCCTAATTGCTGTATTGCCTTCCTTTGGGTTGTGATATTCCTTGCTTTCTCATCCGCAACCACATCAGCTAAGCCATTTACTGTAATTTCACGTTCTATTTCAGGTACCAAACAGGCCGAACCAACTGCAATTTCATTTTCGTCTATATTGTCAAGAGAAGAAAGTTTCCGTTTGCCTATGAAAATATTCACTATAGCCTGTACCCTGCCTCGCTCGCCAGGTTGCGTTGGATCAACATCAGGGATTCTCTCAGCCAGCCACTTACGGCACTCTGTGCGTGGTACATCTATGGGCAGGAAAATTTCCATGGTATGGTCTTTCAGCTTCCAGTAATACCGTTTTGTCAACTCCCCGCCCCGTCGACAGCATTGCCGGCAGGACAAACGAAAATGGCGAATCACATAATATTGCAATAATTCAGACACCTGCTTTTCCCTGTCATCATCATTATAGTAGGGTTTTGTATCTATTTTCCTTGCTGTATATCTTGCAAAGGCCTCATAGTAATAGAGGCAGTTCGGGCCTTTTAATTTCACTTTTGGGGAATTTTTTTCAGAATTTGGCAAATTGCTGAATTTACCAATAGTTAGATCGTAGGCTTCTTCACGTATTTCCAAGTCCCCATTACACCACTGACGGGCCTGACTGCTCTGTCGCAGTTTGTCTGCAAATTCAGCTAAACGGAGCGGATGCTTCTCAGTATAGTAATGGAACACCCTGCGATTATTGTGCAATTCCTGTAGGGCTTTCTCGTCGCTGTTGCGAGCGATAAGTTCTGCAAGTCTTAACAGGGATAAATGCTGATACATTCCAAATCTTCCTGTTACCATAACTTAAGCTGAAAACGAGAGAATGCACAACTCGTTTATGTGCCGTATGATAACGCAGGAAGTGGCAGAATGCAAGTGTTCTCTATCCTCCAACCCCCATATCAGGGTGTATCGAGACCAAACTAAGCACTACACCTATTCTACGACCACTTCAGGTTTGGCAAGACCTGAAGTGGTAATATCTGATTATACATCTTTATGTCAGCTATGCTGAATGTATAAGTCAAACTTTAGAGCCGCATTCTGAACAGTAGCTACCACGGCCAAGTAGGGTCTTGTCACAGACAGGGCATGTCCTGACGAAACCCATCACCTTACTGCCGCTTGCTTTTTTCGGGCCAACTAATAATATGAGCAAGGCGACAATAATCGTGACGGCGGTGCCTGTTAAGTAATTATTTTTGATGGTTTGTGCGAATTCCGAGACGCCGCTGTTAGACAGCCAGTTGGCAACCATAACAACATTAGCCATCAAAAAGATACCACCTATAAGGGTCAACAAAATTACTTTTCGCAAGCCAAGAGTCATAAGCTTATCCTCCAAAAAAATAGACAACAATTTTTAAATTTACACTAACAAGCCACTATAGAGCTTCTTCACTAAAGCGCAAGAAAAATTTGAACAACTTTAGAATAGGTTCCGTAAGTTACGTACTATAATACACTTAAAAATAAAAAGTTTTTTCAATTTTAGCACTTCAAGTGATAATTTTTATGACATCAATCGATTGATCAGGTTTTTATGAATAATTAGAGCTTTTATGAAACTCTTAGAACTACAATACGACAAAGCAGTTTACACTTGCCCGGAAACGCCCATTACACTACTATATTGAGCATGCACAACATAATAAAAACAAATTGTTCGCAAAAGCTTGGTCTGTTTGTGCAGTTGTTTTTTGTGTGCATAGTGTGCTTACCGGTCGTGTCACCGTGTTTCGCTACCCAGTCAAAAAATGGGGTTGAGCAAATTGAAGGCCACATCAAGCACGCTGAAACATCCTATTGGGTGGGCATGGCAGAGCAAGGGAACATGGAGGTCTTTGAAAAAGGTCTGGACCATCTCAGGAAAGCCGAATTACTGCTCGATACAGATGAATTAACCGAGACACAAACAGCCGGATGGTCCGCAAGAATCCATGCACTGCGAACTGATATTGAAGAGCAGGCCAGAATAGCACACGACACGATGTATGGTGTTTTCCCATTGAGCCGTTTACTTGTTCCGACACTGTTTTCCGATCCCAGAACTACCGAATTATACGAAGTTCTTGACGAGCCGAGGGTTGTAGCCGCTGTATACGGAGCCAAAGACCTGGCTCTCAAGGTTATCCATGAATGGAAAGATCGGGCACAACTGGATGTGATATTCAATAGTGTTCCACTTAGCCGGCAGCTTGAGAATGAGGCGTTGTATGTTTTCAATCGTTCGTCAAAATTCTTTGTCCATAATTACGATGAAGCTGTCAGGGCCCTGCCGCCGGAGTTGATGGGCCAGTTCAACATGGGGGAAGTTACTCCCAAAACCATCCAACACTTCTTCGATGCATTTGGTATTAATAATCTTATGGTGGTAACGGTGCGAGAGGTTGATATAGCCCACCATGATTTTTTCTATCTTGTCGAGGGGCGTATCTACAATAATAAAACTACTGAACCAACTCACTCTTTCTTTAATTATGGCTTTTGTATCGACCGGCGAAAGCAGTTGATGCCTATTCTACTGGCAAATGTATTACTGTTTCTACTGGCGATTATTTCATATACAGTGATCGGATATTTTAAGCGTAAGACCTGGCCAAAGATCAACGAGATGATTCACCCTGTTTGCGGATTTCTTTTTGCCAGGTTCTTCGCATGGCTGCTCATACAGTTGATGGGGGCAATCAAACCAATACCCGAGATGCTGGCACAGCAGTCATGGTGGTGGCCTGTTGCTACTATCAGCGCAGTCATACTGGGACCGTTATTGGTGTACTGGCTACTTGCGGCCCGTTTGGCTTCACTCTCATCATCCTGGAATTTTACCAGACGTGAAGCCGGAGTATTTATCGCTGCCGCGATGGGTTCCTGTGCATATTTGGCAAGCCCGCTTTTCCTATTGATGGGCAATACCGCGATCTGGACATTCATACCGGTGGTTCTGGCATTCTGGATTATAAGCTTTATGCTGGGCCAGACAATTGATCGGCTCAATCCATTACCGGAACACATGATAGCTGTTCCGCTGTTATTGATACCATTTGTATCGGCTGCTCTGTGTCACACATCACCGATACTCGTGTGGGCATGTGCGGGACTAAGTGCAATTATTGTTTTGCTTATGACACTGTACCACAGAGGTGATTTCAAAACGACGAGCCGGCAGGCTGCTCAACTAGTTCCGGCGACGGATCTGATGGCTTTAGCCAAAAACCCGCCATATGAACAACTTCCATTTTTCGATGAAATCTGGGACAGCTTTAAGAATGTCATGAATGGGCAAACCGTCTGGATCGCTCTATCCGGCAGTGCCGGGGTCGGCAAGACCGCTACGGCAAACGAACTGATTAAGAAACTAACTGAGGCAGAGGATAAGTCCGGGCAGGAACCTGTTATTTTGCAGGGAATGTGTTCAAAGCCCGAAGCTGAAAATGTTGAAAAAGCTTATGAGCCTTTCCAGGTGGCTTTGGCAAAGCATTACCAAATCAATTTATTGGGTGAACGAGACAGTCAGATTCAAAAGCTTTCCACCGCTGTCGGAAAAGCCTTTACTTCCGCTATCCCGTTTTCCGATATCCTTCTGCCACCGGCAGATGAAAACGCAAAACTTGCCAGTTCCAGGGATGAGATTATCGCATCTATTGTACATACCATACGCAACCTCGCAACAAATAAGAGGGTCGTGCTTTTTATAGATGACATTCACTGGATGGACCAGGCCTCAAAACAAATTCTTGTCAAACTTCTCGAAGATATTCCTCCAGGCCAGAACCTTTCACTGGCCGTCTTACTGACTGGCCGAGACACAGGGGCATTCACTCAGATAGGCTTTAATAACGAAACTGATTGTCGCATCACAGTTGTTGAGGAACCAACGCGAGAGCAGCGATGCCGGATTATAAAATCATCCTTAAATCTTGAAGAAGACACTGCCGAAAAAATTGTCTCCCAGGTGGGAGACTTTACCAAAGGACAAGGGGCGTTATTCTGGCTGTTTTATGTTATAGCGCACCTGGCCAAGTCTGGTGCCCTCTGCCAGCGTGAAGACGGCAAGTTCATTCTTGCCAGAGAGTTCGCTGGCGGCAAGACACTGCCGATGCCGGTAGAACTTTACACATCTCTGCGTGAGGAATTTTTGAAGTTCCCGCAATACCGCATGGTACTGGAGTGTGCTGCCTGCCTGGGCCAGTTTTTCAACGTCAGTATTCTGAGCAAAGGACTGGAAATGTCACGTCTGCAGCTGCTGGACTTACTGCGGCAGATTGAACAGGAAACTCATATTATAACTGATGTGGGTAAACAGGACGATATATACAGTTTCCACTCGTCTTTTATGCTGGAGGTTATACGCAAAGAACTGGCCATTAGCGTCGAAGGTCCAAGGTCTGACAAGGTACCTCAGATGGTTCGTGAATATCATGCCAGAGTAGCTGCGGCCATGGAAAAAACTCTCAGCGAATCTAAGAATCTTGTTTTCGACGTTGCCACGCATTATTACGCAGCAGGTACCATGTGGGCCAAGCAGGCAGCAGAGGCCTGCATCCGGGCTGCTAATATCTCCAGAGATGTTTTTGAGTTTGAAAGAGCCCTAATGCTTATCGAGATGGCTGAAGAATGTGTAGAAGTTGCTGACCTCGATATGGACCTGTCCGAGCAGAAACTGCTGATTGAATGTGACATGGCACATGTCAGGGGGCAAAGCAATATCGAGACAACTCAGCAGGCAGTGGGAGAACTTGCCGATAATCCAGATTATTCTCTGGATACATATATCGCTGTAGCCAGACTATGTTACGAAGCACGCAGGCATGACCAAAAAATGTGTCAGGAATGTATCCGAATAGGCACGGAGGTTAGAGAACGTGCCGATTCGCTATTGCACAAAGCCCAGGCGTATCAATTCATCGGGTTAGGGTATCTGGGCTTAATCGGATTAAAACCGAAAGAAGAATGCGTAAAAGAAGCTGAAAACAATCTCCGAGAGGCATTAAAATGCGCCGAGCAAAATACCGACAATAACATTCAAACTCGCAGATTGCTGGGCCGTGTAGTCAACTCATTGGCAGAGTTTTTAAGTTATGGTAGCGATGATGATAAAATAGAAGCCGAACAGTTGTTCAAGAAAAGCCTCGCTATTCGTAAGGATCCAAAGATTGGTGATCTGCCGGGCCTGGCCCGCGCACACGGTGGATGTGGGAGACTTGCCTTGGCAAAGAAACTTCCTGATTTGGACAAGGCCTATGATCATTTCAAGGCGGACCTGGATATTTGCCTGCAGATCGGTGATGCCGGCGGAGAGGCGATGATGTATTCTCTGTTGGGAAAGTGTGACAAACTAAAAGGGGAAAATTTCGACAGAGCGATAGATTACTACTACAAGTCCTGGGACAAATCTTCTTCTTTGCCTAATAAGCTTTATGCAGGTGCCGGCCTGCTGGAATGCCTTAGTCGGGCGGACCGGATTGATGAACTTCATATCAAAGGGCAGGATATCCTCGAACTTATCCAGGAGAACAGCCAAATTCCAGGTGATTGTGCAGAGGAACTGCTCGAAGCCATGAAAATTTGTCAAGAACAGGCCGGTTCTGACAAATGGTACGAACAGTTGAAACAGCAAATTACGAAAGTATCGAATCAATCGAAGAAATGAAATTCACCACCAGCGGTGAACTATACTTCACACTTGAACATATCGGAAGAGGAAATAGTCTTATTTTACTGCTGCAAATCGACTGACTTTCTTAGGTTTCGGCGGTCGAGCAAATAGTCTGCTGTTCCAATGCCGAACGCTGTACCCAGGACAATCCCTAATTCCCCCACAAGTTCGGTTATAGTAAAGCTCGTGTATATGAAAAGCGGAACTGTCAGTGCGCACAGCATTGTCAGGAAAACAGGCAACGCTGCGAATGAAAAAAGAGCCCACGGCAGTCGCAGTTTCACCGCAGCGATTTCCTTTGTCAGAAAATACGTGAGGATTCCTATAGAACAAAGAACTGAAAGAGTTATGAAATATCTTGAGAGAAGGTTGACAGCATTTGCAGGTCCGCCGCAGGCTTCTGCCAATGCACCTATTCCCTGTGATTGTGCAAACATCCAGATAGCCACTGTCGACAGGAAGCAGCCCGCCAAACCAGCCAAAGATATTACCCAGAAACGCCTTGGCCTTTCAAATTGTTTACCCAAAAAATGGCCAAGAGGAAACAGGCATCCCCACAAGACTCCCGTTATCATGGAGCCAAAAAAGTAAAGCAGGAACTTGGTCTTGGAACCATCAGGGAAGGTACGCCAGAGAACATTGCCGCCAATTGCACATCCCGGCAGTGAACCAAGAGCGGCAAAAGCAGCTGTCACGCCACCATACCAGGTAGCTATACGCAATGCATCCTTTTTGGCGTTTCTGAGATTCTCAGATATATACGCCTTCTTAACCCTTCGGCGCAGATTTGTGGATAGTTTTGCAAGCCACCTCTGGCCCAATGTTCGTGGCTGTACATCTTCTTTCCAGCGAAGTGCACATGAAAGTGCGTGGATAAGGCTTTGTTCTTTCTCAGGGTCCGATGCAGAACTTGCTTGTTCTGCTTTGTCAATCAAGTCCCCCAAACCCTTGTCATCCAGAGCGACGAGTGCAAGAACAGCCTCGTTGTGCCGCGAGTCATCCTGGTATGCACACCAATCTAAAAGTCTTTTACGGGCCTGTGGGTGCCCAATCTTCGCCAGGCCAAACGCAGCACGTACATCCGGATTAAGGATCCCTAAATCGTTCAGAAACCCGCCAGCTTCATCTATCCTGGAAGCTTTACGCAGTGCATCTATTAAGCTGTTGCGACTGTTCGGATCCGCAACCGTCTCAAAGCGTTCTTCCGGGTCCTTGGCGAGACAACAGGTCAAAATATCTCTGATACCCTCGATGGGGACCTCACAGTCATCGGCAGTTTCAGTTGAAGCCTCGTTGTCGTCAGATTCCTGCTTCATTAGCGGTGTGAAATCAAGCGATTTGACCTCTTCGGCATTTCTCGGGATAACACCTGTGAGCATCTGGGCGAGTATCTTGCCGATTGCATAGATATCCGCCTTCTCACTGATAGGCTGTCCCATATCCTCAAACTGTTCCGGCGGCATATATTCAAATGTACCCAATGCACCGAGTTCCATTGTCAGTGCAATGCTTTGCTGACCTACCCGCCTTGCCAAACCAAAGTCCGTCACCTTTACAATGACCGAATCAATTGCACCATCCTTATCTCGCTGGGGAGCAAGCAGCATATTCGCAGGCTTGATATCCCTGTGAATGATCTTCTTGCTGTGGATAGCTGCAACTCCATTACAAATTTGTTCGATGACATCTAATGCTTCGCCGAAGGTGTAGGGAGGCTTCTTGCCCGAGCGTAGCCATAATTCATCCCCCAGACTTCCTCCTTCGACGTATTCCATAACAAGAAAATGATATGGTTCCTGGTACCCAACATCAAGAAGTCGGACAATGTTTGGGTTTGCCTCTTTACTCAGATCAAGCAGAACCCGTCCTTCCCGCACGAACCGTCTCACCAGAGAGCCAACCGTCATCAGTTCAAGCGGCATTGCCTTAAGGGCACAGAGCAGATTATCCGACTGCCGGCGAACCAGGTAAACCACTCCCATGCCGCCTCGACCAACCGGCTCTCGTTCCACAATGTAAGTGTCTTTTTCGCCTTTGAACGCAGAACCCACAGGGACATCACCAGGCTGGCGGCCAAACTGTTCTTTCTCCTCCTGCGTAAGGCTGGTCTCAAATCGGAACGGGCAGCGAGAGTCTTTTTCGAAAGCACCATCAACCTGCTTACGGATGTCATCCGGAAATGGGTATATGAAAGCATCGAAACTGAAATTAACCTCCTCATCCAGACTCGCATAATCTCCGGCGCCTCTGGTACTGTTTAGTACCATAAGTCCTTGAAGGAATGCAGTTACCGAAGACTTTTGC
>JBDRHL010000029.1:0-3043 GCA_043816955.1 Planctomycetota bacterium
TCCTACCGGAAGGTGGATACATATAGCCTCTACGTATGACCGCTCAGCGATTAAGCTATACATCGACGGCCGATTGGCAGATGAAAAGTCAAGCAGCAGCCAAATTAACCAGGGACAACATTTTTGGATGGCCCGCAGTGATGGTGATGTATATTGGACGAAAGATTTGCACTTTAAAGGCAAAATAACTGAGGTGCGTGTCTATAACCGTGCATTAACTGCTGAAGAAATAGCCCTTCACGAAGCTACAACTAATCCTGTTAATTCCGTAGAGATATTCGATATCCCGGTTCCTACACAGAATAAATTAATTGTCCAGCTTGATAAAGGGGGACTCGGCGCAACTCCTGAAGGCGCCATTGTTGATGTGAATCTGTTTGTGGTCGATTCCAACAATAACCCGACAGGACCTGCTATTTCAAGCGGTTCGACTGATGAGTTCGACTCTTATGATATTGGCTTTGTGTGGCTTGATATGTCGGGCATACAAAGCGGTTCTTACCTGATTAGGGCTGTTGGAAAAGATTCGCAAGGCCAGCAGCTCGGCATACCCAACACCAAACTGATTACATGGCAGGCGTGCCTGGAATTTCCTTACGGTCCGCCGGGTGCTAAAAAGCTGAATAATCTTGTTACCGAGCTATTGAATATCACCGGGCCAAATGAATCCGCAACAGAATACCTTTTTGTCAATCCAAGGCACGGCTGGGTCTTTATAAGCAACGATGGTTCTGACAGTGTCCAGTTGACACCACAGGGCGGCAGCCCGGTAAACATACAGTTGAATGAGAAGTATCGCCATTCGTATGAGGCTATGCGTCTGTTGGATGCAGGTAATTATACTATCAGTACATCGTTGGCAGATAATCTGGTGGTACGTGCAATACCGGAGCTTGTTTATGCACAGTATGACAGCAATCCGCATGTAACTGAGTTCGGGCTTTATCAAAATGCTTTCAAGGAAACATACCACGTATTAAAAAATACCAACGTATTTGTAGGGAGTGCTTCCGAAACTTTTGCCCAGCAATGGAAAACTGACGGCAAAAGATGGCTTGTCTGCTGCAGCGTACCCCGTGGTATTACCGTTAATGAGGCATACCAGTATCTTGTTCAGCATCCTGCCTTTAACATATCGTATATTGATGGATTAATTGCGGATGAATTTGGCGGGTCAGATTCCGATTGTGCTGTCTGGGCAGAAGCAATCGACCAGGCACTATCCGAGCCCAATTACAGTGATAAGGTTTATCACCCATACGCCAACAGCTTGTGGGATGGGCCGGAAGGTCGCCAGCTTGTCTCGACGCTGATAGACCACAATTCTGCGGTGGCCTGGAAGAACTACCTCAAGGAGCAACGCAGCGAGGAAGAAGCATGGCAATTTCTGAATCAAACTCTTGTATATGGAGCCCAGCAGTATCGCCAGGTGTGTTCTGGCTCTTTGAACAATATTAACGTTTGCTTTGGTTATTTTAGTTCGCCGCCCGAAATGCTGGATACATTCCCTCATGTAAATTACAAAACCTATCTTGATATGCAGTTTCATCTTGCCGCCACACATCCGGCATTTGACGGTCTGGGCGGCCTGATGACGTATCTTGCCAATTACGCCGATGAGGAAACCGTCCGCTGGGCGATAAGGCTTTTCCGCCATTACGGCATCGAGGGCAATACACAAATGCTCAGCGACGAACCCTATATCCTGACACATCTGGATAATCCTGATTTCGAACAGCAGGGCCAGGGATGGACCACCGCTCCGGCAGAGACAAACAGCATACGCTTCGACCGCTTCCCGGGTTTTGGATGGCTTCAGGGACGTTATCCGAACACTCCGGAAGGTGATGATGTGATTGTGATGAGAAGGTCAGCCGTAAAACCTAATCTTTTCTCACAGCAAATCAAAAATCTCCAGCCAGGGCAGTTGTATTCCTTCAGGATGTACAGCGGTGATTTTAATGATTTATCGGTCCGTGAGCTGCATGCAGTCAGCATCGATATCAATAATGTAACGATTATTCCCAAAAGGTCGTTTACCCATATAAATTCCAATTGTTACAGTCACAGTTATGGGCCTTACGATGATGTTAATAAGGCGTGGATGAACTATCACTGGCGGGTTTTTTGGGCTGACGGCAATTCGGCCACACTTACTGTTAGCGACTGGGCAAGCGACACAGAACCGGGCGGTTCAATCGGACAGGAACTTATGTTCAACTTTATTGAGGTTCAACCATACGACCTGACCCCTGAAGACTGTAATCAGGTTAAAGAGATGGGCTATCTCTATACCGGTGATGTTACGGGGGATTGTAAAGTAGATTTGGCGGACTTGGCTCGTCTTGCTCTTAACTGGCTTAAAGATACAACACCACAGCCCAGCCAGCTGAATGTCAGCTTCGATTTTACTGACGGCAGTTGGACTCCGTGGGTAACTGAGGACCTGGTTGATGCCGGGTTTGTTCCCAATGCATCAGTAGATGCTACAACAGAAGAGCCTGAGACAAGCGGTAATTACTTTGCCGTTTACACGGATCCGGCTTACTCAGCAAAACAGCGGATGCACCTTTGGCTGAAAGTTGCTGTGGATGACCCGCCGTATCCAGGCGCAACGTTTGCATTCAATGAATCAGCAACAAGCGGCACGGTTTCCGGCAAGTGGGGCGTGTTAGGTTCTGCCAATCAGGATTCCTTTATCGCGCTTATGGCCGGGGACACAATGGTTGGCTTTGTATATCCAACCTCGTTCAGCGTCGGTCTGAACGTAGATGGATATAACGGCAATCCAGGGAACATTGTAGATACAGATGATACAGGCACGTACTACATTGCGTACAACAACCCGCTGGAAACCAGATTATCCTGGACAGTTAATGATGACGGGACCGGCGGAGAGGTCACCGGTGAAGTTGATTTTATTGCTACTGGCGCTGACCCCAATACAATGGTAACCTACAGCAGAACTACGACGTTTCTGGCAATAGGTGTTCCGGACGGCATCAGAATTCGTACCGGCTGGACATCTTACGTAAATAGATGC
>JBDRHL010000030.1:0-24929 GCA_043816955.1 Planctomycetota bacterium
CTATCAACAGTTGTGGATGTTGGAAGCAAAGCTGAAAGAGTTAGCTGAAGAAGAAAGAATTGACGGAAACTCAAGGGTAGCGTAAACTATGATAAATGGAGTGGCCATTCAAACCTCCAACTACGATCGGGACAACGTCGAGCTGGAAGGTCCAGTCGGAACAGAAAAGGGGAAAATACCAGAAATAATACAGAGACAGGATTGGGACGAGCTTGTTTCAACTGGCCTATCATTCCTTGACAAATTGGGCCGAACACTGCATGGCCGGGAAGGTCAACAACAGCAACCAATTTCTAAAATGCTCTCTGGATTAAAAATTGAAACGGATAAAGCTACCGGCCAGCAGCACTTGAAACTGCCAATACCCTCAAAGGAAATTTTTACAGGTTTAGCTAATTTGCTCAATGAACTCTCAAAAAGGATGTAACAAGCTGAAATAAAAGGTTAATCCGAGTCTTGAATTTGCAACAGAATTTGCAACAGTTTGGCACTTTTGGGCTACTTTTGCTGTACTGTCGCGATTCGGTCATCATCATAAGTCTTTATTTGACAATCATAAACGTTTTTCGCACAATATGTTATAAACCCGAGATTAGCATTTCTAATCCGTAGGTCGCAGGTTCGAGTCCTGCCGGGCGTGTTTAAAACTGCGGTTTTGCTATCGTTATCGCGGTTTTGGTGTTCGTGGGGGTCCGCTGCAAGTCTCTTCTGGACGCCAATTTTGCCAGTATACGTCAAGGCAGATGAAGTAACATCGTTGGTTCCGGTTGCAACTGACTGCTGTTTCTGGAGACTTGGTACTGACAGATCAGGCAAATCATCTATGGCCTGAGATTCCTGGCCAATTAGGGTGTGCGTATATATGGACATTGTTAAATTTATATCACTGTGTCTCATTATCGCTTGTGCCACCTTCGGATGAACGCCACTTGCCGCCAGAAAACTACCGGTAGTATGTCTAAGGCTATGGAAGTCTATCTTTCCATACCCATTATCCTCACAATCAATTCCGGCATCTTTGCAATCTGCCCTGATCATATCAGCCATCCTATTACTTGTTTGGGAGTTTGAAGACTGGTGTTTTCGGCATCTTGCCTGCCAACAATTCCTGTAATACCGCTACAGTATCTTTTTTTAGTGGCAAAACAGCTATCTTGCTGTTCTTGGTACTTCCCACTTTGACAGTAACTGTGTGGTTCTTAAAATCAATGGACAATCTTTTAAGGCTTCGCAATTCATTAGCCCTGAGTCCCGTTTCCGCTGCGAAACGATAGAGTATTGCCCTTTCATGACCTGCCATTCCAAAACGGTCATGGCCTGTTTGTGCTGCTTCAAGTAATCTTCGCATCTCATCAAGTTCCAGTGCCCGCCGTTCATTGGGTTTTCCAGAAGTTGTATCTATAGATTGCAAATGCTTAAGCGGAGATTCAGCGGCTCGCCTATCCTGGACCATCCACTTGCAGAATTGCTTGACTGCCTGTAGATAATAGTTTTTGCTTTTTGCCGATATTGGGCCAAGGTCCTTTAATTCTTTGTTTTTGACCTTTTTTCCGTTAACCTTCTTTATAACTTCAATACATTTCCGGAATTCGACTATCTTTTGCAATACTGCACTTGCTGATATATCTGGCCAATTTTCAAAACCACATTCATCCATTACGCGTCGGACTCTTTCTGATGTCAGCCTTGCGTGTTCAATGGTTCTACCTTTTGCCAGCAATGATTTCTCAAAATCATCAATATGCTCCGTCAGAGGCTTTCCTGCAGCCGCCTGTTTTGCATCCAGCAAGCCCAATTCAATAAGTTGTTCATACAATGCTGATGGAATTTGCGATAACCATTTGGACAGTTCAGGGTCTAACGGTTTGCCATAACAGGACAGCAACCACTCGATTTTCTCTGCTGCAAACATGCTTTCCCTCTTATTGGGAAATGCAGGCAATCTACAACGGTTTTTATTATTATCGACAAAATCAATAATATATTTTCTGCATTGTTTTCTCTTGCCGGTTTTCCTATCGGTGTATTTTGGCTTATAAATCTTCATCTCACTATTCCTTTATAAAAGGTGGCCAGGGGTTAATGACGCTCCATCGAAGCGCAACCGTCCTTACGGATAAGTATGCCCTGGCCATTAATTCATTAAACAGATTTGATAAGATGGATTTCATATTCTCCTTTTAGCGCAAACAACTTTTCTCGTCAACAATAATTTTCATTTTTCCCATTGAGCCACTGTTTTCTTGCTGGACAGCCCAATTCCACCCAGTTCTCGATTTCTTTACGGTTCCATAAGCTCCGGCGTCCCAGTTTGATAGGCAAAGGGCCGAGTCTGCCCGATGAATGCATTGAGTAAAACAGGGTTCTGCCAATTCCAAGTAATTGAGCAGAATCATCAGCAGATATTAGTATGGGTTCCATCTTGTTTAGTTTACAATTATTGGTCATGGCTACTTTCAACGAGGCGGATGTACTTATACGCTTCGTTTGCCACCAAGGCGACTTTAGGAAGATCTTCGGCGTTGAACCGGCTGGTATGTTTCCACTCATCACCATCCTTGTATGCCCTGTCGATATTTATAGAATAGAACTTAACCATTTCACCATCTATCGCTTTACTTTCTGCCCAGATGCTCGCTGATACTGGGCCGCATCTAAATCTTTTTTCAGGACTGCTCATTTCTGTATCCTCTAAAAAATTAATGCTTTCATCTTTTCCATATTGAAAATAAATACGTCAAAAACATCGGAGCTTTTACTTGGCAATTTCCGAGTTTCTGACAACAAAAACCTAAACGTTTAATATTCTCGCAACCTACAGCACCGTATTCGCTTTCTAAAACCCGCTCGATCAGTCTCTGCGACTGTTGATAGTTATAGCGATGCTCGTCCAAACATGAGATTTCATGAAAGAGTTCTGGGCCTCCTTCTAAGCGTGCCAAATTAGTTGCCAATGCAAACCACAGAGGCTCTGTGACCTTGTAAGGATAGTTTCTGCACCACTTAATGAAGGCACATTTCTCTATTTTTTGTAAATCTCACTTGATATCTCTTGCAAATGGTTCATGGTTGTTTTGTATAGAGGGAGCTTCAGTATCTATAATCATGTTATGAAGCAACATGGATTGAGATTTGACAGGTTTGGTGACAAAATTTGCTGTACGGTAAGATCTGTTTTCTATTGGTGTTCCTTTCAAATTCAAAGTGCCCATTAGTCGCATTATGCGACTTAGGTTGAATACTGGATCGAACTTTACCGCTGAATCGTAATCAGATGCTTTCATAGCAAGCTGCTGGCAGAACACTCTGAATTTGTGAGCTATTTCTTTGTTGTCGACTTTGATTGGCACAATCGGCGTAAGTACATAGTGTCCGTTTCCGCTAAAGCAAATAGTTGAAGTTAGGGCAAGACCCACCTGTCGAGATAATAGGTCTGCGGCATCCAGGCTTTCTAACAGTTCCTCCTCAGATGCTGGATGACCATGTTTTCTGGCTTCAGAGACAACATCAATATCCCAAAAACATGCAGTTATGAATTCAATATCACTATCACAAGCACAATTTGACCCTGGGTTTGAGACAGCTTTTGCCCAACGATTAGGAGCCTTGTCAAAAAGCCGTAAAGGTCTGGGCTGCACTCCAATGTAAATTCCATGAGCATAGCCAACCATTTCCTGGACAAGACGGAGAGCATTCTTAATATTATCAACGTAAGCCACCTTGGGTCTCGGATTGAAGACTCTTAGTTCGGTTACTCCGAAGCCTTCGTGCCCCAGTAATTGCAAGTGCTTCTTGATTGAAGCCTCTAATTGTACTGTTGTATTTTGCATTTGTTATCCATATACTGTACTAATATGATCCAGTATCAAGGCGAGAGTCAGCAGAATTATTGCCAATATCCCTTTAAGGAAAAAATAATCCCGTTTATTACACATTTGGTCTTTGTTCAAGGGGCAACTCTTACAATGATCCTGCATGGGGGAAATTACTGCGTCGACAAGCGTAAGAAACGACATTAGCCCCACACCCAGAAACAGAATAGGGATGATTCCCATGCAAAAATCTTTATCAAAAGTCATTACTATTTTCCTTTCAATTTTGAGAAATAAATTGTTATCCGCACTTGGAATATCCGCAGTTATCACAAACGTTGCAGCCGGATTCCCTTCGTAAGGGATAGCTGCAATCAGGACATTTATTAATCAAAGAAATTTCTGTTTGGTTATCATTCTGGCCCAAGGCTTCTTTTATTGCCCGGGCTATTGCATCAGGGCATGACAGTACATTAATATCCTTGTTGGTCTTACGGCGTGAAACAGTCGAAAGACAACGTATACCTTTTAATTGTTCAATTAGAACAGCTGGTTCAACTCCGCTTCTTATGGCAGCACTGATAATTCGACAGGTGGCTTCTGATTGAGCAGGACATCCGCCGGCTTTACCAAGATTTGCAAATACCTCACAAAGGCCTCGCTCATCCTTGTTGACAGTTACATATAGTTTTCCGCAGCCCATTGTATATTTTGTTGTTTCACCTGTTGTCTTAGGGGCCCTTGGTCTCGGCTTGATTTCGTTAGGGGAAGGTCCTGTATTCTTGTGTGCTGCTGATATTACCTGGTTGTCACGGCAGCCATCCCTGTAAACAGTAATACCTTTACAGTTAAGTTGATGAGCCAGGCGAAAAATCTTATCTACATCTTCTATAGTTGCATCAGAGGAAAGATTGACCGTTTTTGAAACGGCATTATCCGTGTGTTTCTGAAAAGCAGCCTGGATTCGAACATGCTCTTCAGGCGTTACTTCATGGGCCGTTACTAACACATCCGCGAGTCTTTGTGGAATCTCTGGAATTTCTTTTGGTGGTACACCTTGAATTAGTAAATCACGAACTTTATCAGTCAGCCAACCCTGTTCGTTTCCAAGCCTCTCGATAAGAGGGTCTGACTGAATAAATTCCTGGCCGTCTAAAATCAGACTCTTTGTGGTGATGCTATAGATGGGTTCGATGCTGCTGCTGGTACCGGCGATTCTACTGATACTACCAGTCGGAGCTATGGTCGTACACGTGGCATTTCGCATTGGCCTATGGTATTTCACATCCCAGAGGCTGCCTTTCCAATTCGGGAATGAGCCTCTTTTTTTTGCAAGCTGTTCACTGGCTTTGTGGGCGTGTTCTTGGATGAAAGATGCCAATTTACCTGCGATCTCTATAGATTCATCACTGCCATATCTGACACCGCGTAAAATAAGCATATATGCAAAACCCATTACCCCAAGGCCAATTCTGCGGTTGCCAAGCGTGGTTTCACGAATTTTCGTTATCGGGTAATGATTGGCATCAATCATGTCGTCCAGGAATCTGACAGCAAGGGTTGTTGTTTCAGCAAGTTTGTCCCAGTCTAAATCAATACTGCCTGTGTCAACAAATTTTGACACATCGATTGATCCAAGAATACATGCCTCATAAGGCAAGAGAGGCTGCTCGCCGCAGGGGTTTGGCGATTCAATTCGGCCTATGTGTGGTGTTGTATTTGTTCGATTGATTTCGTCTTCATACAAGATGCCAGGCTCGCCATTCGACCAAGCGTTTTTGACAATTATGTCCCAGATTTCCTTTGTGGTGAAGCAGTCCTCAACCGTTGCTTTTTCAACCGGCACCAAATCAGCAATAGTATAAGAACCTGCTTTAACAGAACGTGGTATTGCATATTTTTTCCCGGTTCTGGGATTAATTACAACATGAATAGCATCAGGATTGTTAAGCAATTTTTTCATAAGGCATCTGCCACCTTTACAGATATATTGAAATTGGCAAAAGCTGTAGGATCCTGCTTAGCGTTGATGAAGTTCAAAATATCGGGGTGATTGATACTCATGCAGCCCATATTAGCGCCGCGGCGGAAGGCTCCCTGCTGGATTGCATTTGTTGCTTCTGATAAGACTTTCATGAAACTGATAGGACCAGATGTAGTACCGCCACTGGATGTTACAAGGTCACCTGTCGGCCTTAACCTGTCGAACGAGAATCCCGTCCCGCCACCTGCTTTTTGGATCAGAGCTGTGTTTTTAACTGTAGTAAAGATTCCATCGATGCTATCTTCGATTGGCAGTACGAAACAAGCGCTGAGCATTCCGTTTGGTCTTCCTGAATTCATTAATGCCGGGCTGTTTGGAAGAAACCTTTTCTCGGCCATTAGCTGATATAATTTATCAGCTGTCGCTTTTACTTGTTCCTCACTTGCGCCATATTGGGATTCGACTTCAGCTGAGGCATTTGCGACACGATGATACAACTGGTTTTCAGTTTCGGCAATCCGGCCATTGGCATCTTTCGTAAGATACCTTTGCCGAAGTAGTTTTGAACACATGTCAGCCGAGTTGTTTTTCTGCTTTTCCATAACAATATTTCCTCATGATTGAGTCTATAATCAGGATAACATAAATGAGCTTCGGAGATAACCGCAGCTGGTTACAGGCAAGTGACTTTTAAGCATCGCCGCAATTGCATTTGACTGGAATTTGGTTTTTCGGGGATTGGAAAAACCAAATTCATCATGGAGGTGATGAAAAAATGAAATGCAGATTATGTGATAGGAAGATAAACCGTAGTTCAGATATTTATTGCGATCGCTGTGATAAAATTGTTGGAGATGTAAACGCCGACATAGCAGCAGCTAATCTGGAAAATTAAGCAAAAGGATAAGCCCGCCAGATTGCTCCAACGGGCTTTTCAGGTTACTCTTCAGGCTGTCCATCGAGAGTGCAATATTCGTAGGCTTTCTGGGCTACAGTAATCAAGGCAGGTATTTCATGGGGGTAAAGGAATATCTGCTGATTTTCCCATTCGTCAGTTGCAGAATTTTTATTGCTTTTCTGGAGCCCTACGGTTTTTCTTGTAAACGGTTTTCCTTCCTTGGTTGTAGACTCTTTTTCGAAAATTGCAGATGACAATTTTCTAATCCTATACTTCCTCTTGGGATAATTGATTGTGTCACTCATTTTTCTGTTCCTTTCGCATTTGCAAAACATAGTTTAACATTAAAATCGATTATTTTTTGTAGCTGACCCATTCCAGCAAAACCAGCCATAAAACTTCGAACGCCATAAAAACATAGATGTAAGAATCCTGAACAAAGAACAAATTCGTTTTGAACATATTCGAAAGCATATTGCCGGCAAACATTAAAGCAGCGTTGATAACGAGCAAGGCAGCAATAAGAAAAAGCATTGCCCATGGCTTGGTATACCAGGGCAATTCTGACCTTCCAAAGATGGATATAGCAAAGTTGTAAACGCCTATAGCTGCCAAAAGTGCGGCAAATACCATCAATGCAAGGCTGATGAATTGTTTTGCTGATGCAAAGAATAGAAGCAACGATGGTTTGTTAATGACAGCGATTATCAGGAAAACGCCGGCTAACATCAGCAATGAATTCCTTCTTCGCACAGGATCTGTTTTTCTTCCAAACATTCTTTGTGTCCTCTTCGAATCTCAATTAAATTCTGGCGGGGAAAGAAGGTCATTCCTTCCCCGCCTCTTCCGGCTTAGTCAAAAAAGTCCAGCAAACTTCCTCGATTTACTTTAACCTGCCGTTCAGACGACGGTTCTTCGGTTTTAATCTGTCTGACTTCTACCGGCTCAGGGGCAGTCTGGACAGATTTCGAAGGAACATATCGAGTTGGCTGCCGGGTTGACTGAACTGCCAGGGCATTCTTTAAGCCCTCGATAGATTCAATCAGGTTCTGAATGAGCATTGGTGCTGCCGGCTTGGGTTTGGCCAGGTACGTTCTCTGAGTGGTACGCCCCAGCGGTGCAAGAGCAGTTATGCTGTTTCCCATAATTTTATTCCTTTCCGACGGCGTCATTGACAAATCCGGCAGCCAGGCCGTCTATGCTGGCTGCTTTCATAGTGGATACCCGGACCGTCCGGGGTGACATCCTGTTTGGTGTTTGAGACATAAATCAGGTTCCGGGTTGGGTCCCAACGTGTAATTGGTTTGCCGGTAATTTTGCTGTTTATCAATTCCAGGATAACTCGTGCAGCATGTATTGAGATGAGGGCTATATCGACCCCGGATGCAGGTTCACTGTCAAGGCGGTGGATATCCAGTTGGGAAGTGATATTTAACGTACAGGCCAGGCAAGGCGTTTTCTTAGGTACTGAAAAAGCGATGTGCCCGCTTCGGCCCTGACGATGGACGCCTATTTGTACGATCTCGACAAGTCCGTAAGCAAGCCGGTTGATTCGCAGGATTTGAGCCGGATCATCAATCGCGAGGATTACAATGGCTGATTGTTTGAACAGGCTGATAAGTTCCACATCAGGGACTTCTGCAACATCGCAAGCTTTAGGAATGATTCTTGTTCCGATGAAGTTAGACTCGACTTTGTACTGAGCAGCTTTTACCTTCAATTGGCCAATTTGAGTGCTGTCGTAAATAGTTCTGTCGGTCTGGGTGTGCTTCGGTTCAACTTTCTTGCTGTCGAACAGATGGACAACCAGTTGAGCCGGCGCTATTGCCCAGACTGTATATCCACCTACTGAACCGGCACCAAATGCCACTATCTGTTTGCCGCAGAGCCTGCGAATATCAAAATCTTTTGTGGCATAAGAAGGCATCTGGTTAGATATAGAAGGATCGTCCATGCCGAAATCAAAAGTCTGAGGTTCCGGTAGCGTATCTGAATGAGTCAGGAGATGATATTTCCACTTATCGACTGCTTGCCTGATATAAACGCCTGATGGGGTTCTTATGTGTTTTTTCCTCATAGACCTGCCTCCTGCAGTGCTACTATTCTCATACGCCGTAAACGGGGAAGCATGATATGCGTTTGTTTCACACAGTCATTAACAGACTCTGGATCAATAAGACACGCTCTGGGGTCATCTGAACCCTGCTGAAGTTTTTCGAGTTGTCCAAGTATTTTATTTTCGTCTATAACAGCATCCCGAGCGAAGGTAGATTCAACAAATACCAGATCCGGCCAAAGTGTTTTAAGGGTCTGCCTTATAACAGCAGGGTCTTTTCCAAGGCAGAGTGGTTCTGAATTAGACCGCTGCATATAGAACTGACCATCATTTATAGTCAGAAGATTAGCAGCAATAGCCTTTACCAGGACACGTTTGATTTGGCGATCGTTAGGATTAGGCGGTACAATCAAGGCACTGACAACATCTACAGCCTGCTCGGCAATAATTTTCCAGCCAGTTTCATTATCCGGAATGTTCAGCCGTTGAAGAAAAGGAGTCAGGCTGATTGAGCCGCGAAGCTGGCCGATAGAGATGGTATCGATATCCGAGTGGATAGTTACCTCCCATTTTCCACCTTTGCGGTCAAGGGCTTCCAAAAGTTTCCTGATCGGTTCCACGCACGATGAATGAGGAACATTGGCGGTTTTTACCCACGGGACTTGTTGGTTGACACCGTCTTCAGCACAGACCCGGCCCTTGCTGTGCCTGATCAGTTGGGTAACCATTTCATGCTGGACATGCGAATCTGGGAAAACCCGCAAAAACTCATCCCAGACATTGGTGCCTTGTATTACAGGCTCAAAGACCGGAGATATCATTTTCTCAAAAAGTTCAAGCAACTCAACCTGGGCAGTTTCTGTCAGGATTTCCAGAGAACCGTAGGTTTTGATAAAATCGCTAAGAAGTGATTCGCAGAAGCGCTGTTCTCCTCCGGTTCCCTTTATATAGCCCGTAAAGTATTTCAGCAGGTACTCCGGAGTTGTTAATTCATATCCGTTGGGATTCCTGGAGATCGTGTCTTCCCGGGCAAGCTTATGAGCCGTGTTATTACAGTGCTGACTGATATTACTCAGTTTCCGTATAGTTGAAGCAATCCAGGCCAGTTTTTTATCAGCAAATTCTATCAATGGCGTCAATATCTCATCGTCGGCCACCTGACAGCATAAAAGCTCAAGCTCGTGGGCAATAGCAGCCATACCGGACTGCTGAAGATCTATGCGGATTCGACGGATAAGCATAAAAGAAAACAATCGGACAAAAAAGTTTTGACCCTGAAGCTGCTGCAGTTGCTCTGAAGCTTCGGCAAGAACCATCTGGTGAGGTATTAGAAACTCCTGAATCTGAGAGGTTTTCTGGTGAATCATCTCTCGGGCCTGACGAAGAAGTTCCAGAAAATGCTGCAGCCACTGGAAACATTCATAAAGCCTATCATTAGAAGACATCATTTTTTGCTCGATGATTTTTGTGATTCTTTCACAGACGTGCTGGTATTTATCTTTAGCTTGCTGTTCCATGACAGGCTTGTAAGAAGAGTAAAGCTCATTATTCAGGAAATTTGATATGGCTTCATCCAGCCTGATCGTTTTAGTAAATCCCCAGGTATCTGAAACACGGTCTAAGAGGCTTTCGCGGGCCTGGTGAATTGCATTTTCACCGCCCATCTCCTTGAGGTGAATAAGTTCGGAGGTTAGCTGATTATCTTCTTCAGATTCGAGCAGGTTTTCGCTGCGGGCAAACGCTATTGCTTCATTGATGGTTTTCTCCTTATCGCCCTGAGCAATCAGTCTCATACAGAAAAGACCTATTGTCATAAGTGTGCAGAACCGAATAGCTCGCTGACTGTCTCTGGTAATTAGAGCTACGCTGTGGGTCATTCCGCATAGAGGGTCACCATATCGATTAAACCCAATTCCACTAAGATCACAGCCACGTTCTTGCTGTAAATTGCCGGCGGGAGTGCACCAACGGAAAAATTCCGCATGTCCCTGATGAGACAGCAACTGACGTAAACTGGTCATATTCCCATATTCATTAACATTAGAGTACAGATAGACGTTTTCAAAACGAACCGGTTCAATCCACCTTCTGCGGGGATTGACATATTTACCGCTTGCTACAACCTGCAGAAATTTGAGAATACAATATTCGTTAACCCGGGCCATTTGGGGATTCTGAGTATCGAAATTGCCCCTTAAAATTAAATTTACAGTTACTTTCGGTTCAATATTGGTCTGTCTGGCAGAATCAGGGATACCTTCGGTTAAGAACCAGTGCAAAGAGCCTGTTCCCATCGCGCCGACTGTACTGATGGTTAAGCAAACTGATACTCTGCTTGTTCCGAATGTTTTTTTGCCGTCTTTAGCAAGTTCTATCTGGCGCAGATAATCCCGGACAGCCTGCATCAGTCTTCTGATTTGGGGATTAAGCGAATCTGCATTAAGGCTGGCTATAACAGCTCCATAAGGCGGTTTGCCGCCTGCCCCGAGGTCATCGCTGACTGCTCCAGGATTAAGATGGAAGCCTGACGAAACCGGCCATAGAATTCCACGCTCCTCTGCTTCTTTGAGGGTATTACCGCCTGGGGGTATGGCACCTTGAACAAACTCATCATTATCGATGCTCTCCTCAGAGCCAGCACTGCCAGGTGAGATTGATAAAGGTGAAGCCTGATTCCAGTCGAAGCATAAAGTCTTATAAACGTTATTGTACTTTATTCCTGCCCGCCTGCAAAAGTTTTTAAGTTCAAGGGGTATCTCTTTTACATTGGATCCACCGAGAATATGAATTGTAGCGGATAGCTCTTTTTGATTATTCTTCGTTTGCATGGCCATCCTCCTGTTTTGAAAGGTTCTGTGTTACAGGTTTCTGCAACTGCAGTTTAATAGTTATTGCATCATTGATTTTGATGTTACATGATGGTCCCAGCCTTACTTTCTTGGCAGGTTTGAGAGGGACTCCGTCGATAAAGGCTGTTTTTGAAGACAGATTTTTCAGCCAGAGGGAACTGAATCTTCGAAATATTTTAAGATGTCGGGCAGCTACATCCTTTTCGTAGATCCGGATTGCGTTTTGAGTGTTGCTGCCGATATGAATCTGCCCTATTTTGTCTATGCGACCCAAATGATATGTTTGATCTTTTACTTTTGCAGTAAGAGTGCAGGGAGTTCTCTGCTGTGTGCTGCTTAAATGGGAGCCAACTTTAATTTTCCATATTCGAGCCTTCGAAGCACCGCGAGCTAATACGGCGACAAGTAATGCAAATAGCGCAATTAAAGGCAAAAGCCACGCCCACATGTTTGATTTTTTAGCAGGTTTAGAGGGAGTATCAGATGGTACTGCGTCTTTTTTTGCAAGTGTTTTGTCAGTAGGCTTGTCGTCGATTTTGGCGGGAATAGATTCCTGGGGTTGTTCCGGTTTTTGTTCTGTATCGTCAGAAACAGCAACCGGTGGAACTTCTGTCGACTGTTCTTCGCCCTGAGATACGGATATCTCGACACCGATGGTCGTAGTTGGATTAGTTTTGCTTTTCGTTTTATCTGATTGAGGATCTGCCGGAGTTGGTGCTTGCGGCACGACAGATTTGCCTCTAATGTTGCTTCTTCCTATCCAGAGAACCGGATTGGTATCGCTGATCAGCGAGAAGTTCAAATCGCCTTGATTGGCAGCTAAAAGCAGTTTCTTATTCGCATGAGGGGTTCCTGTAACACATAAAGACCAGTTTCTTTTCTTAAACTCCCTAGAAAGCTGCTGAAGTTTTATAACATCGTTGTCATTCAGCCAGCCGTCGCTGAATACCATTACAGCGGCATAGGCGAATGAGTTTTTCGCATCCGACTTAGTTAACCTCTTCAGGGCAAAGTCCACAGATTTCGACACATCAACATCAGAAAGTATAGGACAGCTTACCTTGCTTATAAGCGTGGTGATATTCTTTAATTCCTGGGCCTCACCGGATTTTATAAACTGTGCAACCCTTATCTGTGTTTTAGAAGATGTTGCAATCAGGATTTCCAGATAGTCACCTGGCTTTAGAGTTGCGATGACTTGCCTTGCAAGTGATTGATAGTCCTGCATATCGTTGTCGTTGGACCAAGCAGTGTCCAAGACAATCGATAAAGCAATCGGCCCGGCTTGCGGCAAACTTTCAGTTGCCAGAACTGTCGCCGACATTAATGAGATGGCCATGATTAAATAAGTTATTTTCGTTTTCATATTCGTTCTCCTAAAAAATAATATTTTAAATTATTCACATATCTATTATATGAGAGAGCTTCTAAATCATCGATAGCTCCCAATAACGAAGTACATACCGGAGACTGACAGAATAATGACATTGATGCTTTCACCCTTAAATATTTGACTTCAGTCATCTTTTCTGCCGAGAATGCGAACCGCAGCTACAATGAAAATAAGAGTCAGGCATAAAACGGCTAATCTCGTATAGCGTTCTCGGTTGTGTATATTGAGAAAGTCCATCACAGACTCCCACTCTATAACTGGATGTACATGATTCAACAGATACCACATCGCTAATACACAGATTGGTACAAGCAGCCAGCTGACTCTAAAAAAGTGCCTGTCTCTTTCTTGAGGTGGCGGCGCCTGTTGTTGAGGTTGCTGCTGCATTCTTTGAAATCGATGGCCATAATTGTTATTTGACATCTTTGCCATTTACATATCCTCCGATTAAATATATGGTTATTGTTTTCGATTACGGGATAGACGAAGCAGACCGAGAATTCCAATTACTATGACAATTGCTCCGCCCACGTCATAAAATGAAGGTTTTTTGCCACCCAACAAGGGCAATATCATAGGGAGAGCAAAATCAAAATCGCCCCTGCACCAGTTGATAAGAACAATAATAATAATCAGTAGAATAGCTATTTTTGCAGCTTTCATTTTTCGTATAACCCCTTAATTATTTCATCAAGTGTCATGAACTTTATGCGACTAATAAAGAAGACAAGTTCCGGGACAGACATGACCATTCCGAGAATTTTTTTGTGTTCAGATTTCAGTAATGTCACTATGGTCAGGGACTCTACTTGGCCGTCAGCATTGATGAAACAGTGCGTAGCATGAGTACATATGTTTGAAGTGCAGTTGAACACCACTTCAGTGCAATGCCACTTTCCATTGAATTTTGAGCCGAGATCAGCGAAGCCGGGTGAATTAGGATACGGAAACTCGCAGATAGATTCTTCGGCACCATTTTTGATGTCGAGATCACGTTTAAGGAAGCCGATATTATTATGTATGTCATCACCTCGCATTTTATTAATCCCTTCTTATTTGTTCATAAACTTGATACCCTCGCCTGTAAAACTGGCGAAACGAACATAGATTTTGCCGGTCCTTATTGTGGGAGTGACTTTTATAAGATTAAACTTTTCGAGCTTTTTGGTGATCTGATGCTGAACTCCGTTGGGAATATCCCCGATTCGGGAGAAAATGATGTGGACAGGCTCATACGCTTTTAACGACAGATGATCGAGGAATGCCCGTTCTGTTTTGGATAAAGATACAGGTTTTTTGGCCCTTGACTGGCGCAAAGCAGTATTCTGCCGTTCGTTTATTCTTTTCTGTAGCGCCTTTTGTATGTGGGGCAGGTCTTTCAGCCGTCTTGGTTTTGTAAATGGAATAGGATCGTAGGGCCTTGATTTCTGCGAATGATCCGGCTCTATGAGTTTAACCTGCCCCAGAAAAGGATAAGGATAGGCACAGGAGGAATATCGAAATATGCATTGGCCATCTTTAAGTGCAGGAAGGAGTTTTCCCAGATTATGAATGCCAAGGGTATTTTGTATTGCCCAGATGGACTCAGAATCGGTTGACCTGTGTACAATCAGGCAATCACAGCCGGAGCGAATGTAAGGGGCAACATTCTGAAGGCCGCTAACGGATATAATAATCTGGATGCCATACTCGCGTGCAAGGCGGGCCATAAGTGTAAGTGGCGAGAGGTTATCTGGGTATGCTTCTTGCGCACTGGGCCTGGCGCAAAGATCTCCCTCATCAATCACTATGCAGGTATGAACACGATCTGTTTTTTTATGGTTGTGGATTGCGTAAAGAAGTATCTGCAACAGGAGGGTATCAATAATTACATATCGTCTATACGTAGGCTCGCAGTTGGCAATGTCAAGAATGCAATGGATGCCTTTCTCAATATACTCAGTAACATCAAAACCTTTCTCTGCGCTGAAAGTACCGCCGCCATCAATAATATGCCCTTGCAGGGCCTGGACAAGATAAGCGATGTAATCAAGCTTTTCACCCCAGCAGTTGGAAGGCGCGTTAGTAAGACAATCCCTAATCAGTTCAGGGCTTGGAGGCCCATTCAGCAAAGGATATAACCACTGGTATACTTCTGACAAACTAATTCGCGAGGCAAACATACCCCGCCGTGCGGCGGGTACACCACAAATAGGCCCTGCCCAGACTGAGATTGGAATACCGGATGGCTGGTTAAAGGATATCCGGGATTTTTCAGGATCGGTTAAGGGTACGTGGACAAAATTGTTTCCAAAAATTTTCTCAGGGTTGATGAAATCTTTTTTAGCATCTACTACAATAAAGACAGGCTTCTCGTCTAAAAATGAATCTAAAATACCTTTGATATAAACCTTTAAAGTTACAGTTTTGCCTGAGCCTGGTTTACCTACGATTATCATATGATGAACGCCGGTAGTGATGTACATTCCGAAAGGAACGTCTGGCCGCTCAGTCAACATCCCCAGCTGCACATCAAAAGGTTCTGCATCTAAGTTCAAGTCCATGATTGTCGGCGGCATGGGCAGGTAATTGCCTTCACGGATTTGCTGCTCTATCCACGGGCGTATTTTTTTTAACCATCTTCTTGCCTGCTGAGGTCTTACCCTGTCTCTTTCCAGCTTCCTTACCATTCTTGCCAGTTCATCAGGATGACGCCAATCAAGGCAATACTGCTTTATGTCTCTATATAATTTTGATGAATACTGATCCATCTTTAAGTTCCTTTTACCCGTCTAAAGAATATGGGTTTCAATAAACGGTGTATTATGAATTGCCGCCTTTTGCATCGTGAGCAAACTATGTGGTTATTGAAGATATGCGTGTGTTTTTCACATAGCCGAGCCCGGCAATGAAAACAGCTCCGCATCTTGGTACTTGGTGAAAAGGGGTTTACGTTTCTGTTTCGCCGAGATTCACGTTGGCAATCATTACATCTCTGGAGTGTTACACCGCCCTGGCTTGGAGGCCGCATAAGATGGCCGGGGCTTACTACGGTACCATCTCCACATTCGAGGTTTTCAGCAACGGTTTCATAAAACTCCGTACCGTCATCATCTTCAGATTCACTCCTTATGAAACCTATGCGAAGAATTTCACGGCCAGTCCTGTCATAAATGACCGTGTCTGTTCGATCTTCTGATGTGAGTTTTTTTTCTTTATCATCTTCCTTTGCCATAACAATACCTTTCAAAACCGACCAACTGCCTTAAGGAGCATTTCGAAAAATATCCAGACAATTTTTCCGAATAGAAACAAACCGCAGACAATGATGGAGCCGACCAGTGCGTATCCGAGTACTTTTACAACCGGCGTGATAAAGTCTATAAGCCCCCTGAATGCTCTTACAAATCGGTTCGAGTTGTCCGATAGATTTAACTGCATTTTTATTCTTCCATATTGAAAATAAATAAACTGTTTTTTGGTTATCTGATCAGAAAATCAGATTACTAAGAATATTATCTCATAGAGGAGTTAATAGTGATATGGGAGCTGGTTACGCAGGACACACCAAAGGCTTACTTTTTAATTTTCTCCATCTCTATAAGACCAATTGCCGCATGTGGGACATTGATGGACGTGCCTTTGTGCAAACATTCCTGCCGCCAGAGAAAGATGGCGGCGATATCTTGGGGCAAGATTCTGGCTGTGTGTCGCTACCCGGGATAAAGCATTGACAAGATCATATTCTGTATAGGTTCTGCCTAATTCGTCACTTTGCAAAGCACGGGCGATCTCATCTGCAAGCTTTTTGTTAATAGACCAGCGTCTTCGCAATGCTTCAGGAAGCCTGTCGGCATCGAGTTTGTGCTTTGTTAGTTCTTGGATACCGTCCAGCCGCTCATGTAGCTGAGACCAGCCATACATAAGCTGCTCTTTTACAGATTCCTGGACAGCTCTTTTTGAATTTGCGGTATTGCACCTTCTTGTACGGGCTGGTCTGCCGTTTAAGCATACTCTCTGGGTCATGCCGTTTTCACAGACCAGGCGATAAATATAGCTGAGAACAACAGTAGGTATAGTACCTGCCTGAGAATGACGTATGGAAATACCGCCATAGAGGACATCGTCTTTTCTGGGTTCTGTCGAAAGCTGTTCGGTATGGTAGGTCAGTTCAAATTCCGTAGGGGCTATTTCAAGCCGGGCATATAATGTCTGAGATATTATATTTGATGGCAACACAGATTTGATAATCGGTATAATTTCGCTGTTTGACAAACATACAAGATTTGCCGCTGTGATTGACAGAATCTTCCCTCTGTCATCGTAAGCAAGTCTGATGTTTTCGGGAGCACCGCTTGACCTTCTCTTGATATTGTTCAACTGTTTAAATACCAGTCCGCCGAGCCCTTTGCCCAATTGCTCTGGAAGACTGTGATGTATCATAAGGTAGCCGCATAAAGTTGACCACGCCTGCGGAGAAAGTTCATGGGTATCCATGCCGATTTTCATAGAATGACCGCCGGCGTATCGCATTTCCGGAAGCTCAACTTCAAAAAAACCTACCGAGGTATTGTTAATACGCTCAAGAGCGTCTGTGAAACTGATTGTAGTTTTGCTTAAATAGCTCATGTTTCTAATTCTTACTTTCCTCGCTGCTTTTTGCGCATTTTTCGATAAATATCCAGGATATCTTAGGTCTCAGGCGTATTGAATATGTTGGATTTTTGCGTGTTTCGAATAACCATTGTTCGCCTCCGGAATCGCCAAAAGCATCACGAAGCCGATATACGCGTGCATTAACATAGTTTGCCGAAACAAGCTTGTGCCATCCGCCCAATTCCCATATGATATCCACTAAGAGTGGCCATTCATAACCCCCCAAACCTTGCTCGCCAATATTAAAGCTTTTTCTATCACCCTCCGGGGGTTGAAACGAAATTTCACCGGTTTCTTCGTTTACATACAACCTAACACTTTCTTTTTTTATTTTCTGAAGTTCATTGAAAGTAACGGTTGATTGCTGTATTTTTTTGTTTTTGAACGTCGTAACAATATATTCGTTAGGATTTCTGTTATTGCGGCTGTTTTTCATCTTCGTACCTCCTTAACTTTTTTTGATTGTTTAGTAAATATTTCAAGCAGTTTTGTAGACTTTTGAGCCCGTGACTCGTTAATTTTGTTTTTTGCTGATTTCTGCAAATTTTTTAAGATTACCTTTTGGATTTTGCGAGGGCACGGCACTTGTATCTGCTTTTATGTTTTTCTTTAGTCTTTTGGTTTTCATATGCCTGCCTTTGATTAATTTTGCTAATCGTCCTTTTGGTGTTTTGCATTACGCTGTGACTAATTTTGCCCTTTCATAGACAGGACCAGCTTGTTCGACATAATGTTTAGCATCTGTTATCTCGGGCCTTATTTTGCCTTCACAGAACAGTGCCAGCCTGAAAAGCCTTTCAGCTTCGGGATGGTTGCCCTTGGCTTCGGCCTCACATGCACGGTCAAGGAATGTTTCGAGTTTCTCTGACAACTGTTTTTTGTTTTGTAATTCAGCATTATTCATCTTGATATCTCCTTAAAATATTTTATTGCTTTCATGGGACTTCTTTACGTCAATACTTTTACTTATCCGTCCCTTACATAGAAGCAACGAAGCGCTGTGTTTTTCCGCATCTTTCTACATCAGTCGTCATAACTTTTTCTTTTTTTCTTCAGATAATCAGCTTTTTCACGGCGGAGTTGTGCGTAATAGTCTCCCTTTTGTTGCTTTGCACGAATAAACAGACCACTAACTGACTTTCTGCTTTTACCGAGTTGATTGGCAATGTGTGATTGTGTCATGCCCTCGTGATAATATAAATAAATGACTGACCATTGTTTTTTTGTGAAGATGTGCTTGCAAGCTTCGTATTGTTCATACAGATCTATAAGTCTTGTTTTTTCAATATCCTGGAGCGAGTTAATATAAAAACCGGCATTTTTTTCATGGTTACTTTTGCCACTATTGATTTTTGGCAATAGTGAATTCAGTTTTTCACACGGTTCTGAGCAGTATTTTTGTTTAGGGCAAGATTCGCAAGGTAGCGATGTTGAGGCTGCTTTATTTTGCTCGCAAAATTCGCGGGCCAAAGGGATAAGTTTTTCCAGGGTAGGCAATAACTTGCATAGAGTTTTTCTTAGCTCAGTAATAGAGCTTGGCTTAAGATTAAGTTGTGATCCACAGTTTTCCATATAATGTTTACATGTAACCAAAATAATTTTTCTTATATGTCAGGATCGACTATTAGAAAGAGTTAATCAATTTATTAAGTGGTAGCGTATCAATATCAATGAGATGCGCTATGAATTACAGAGTGGTTTTTATAAGACAAAAATTATGCTCGTCTAAATAGCTGGTTTTAGGGGCTTTATCAAACATGGAATTTATGTTATAATCCATAGTTGATACCATTGTGAAAAATAATTGTTCAATTAGGATGGCAGAAAAACAGGAGATAGACTTTTGAAACTTGAAGAAATCGAGATTAAGAATGTCACTGTGGATATTCACAAGAGAGAAATATCCGTAAATGATGACCTTGTAGTCCTTAGATCACCACCCGACAAAGAAAAATGCATATTCCTTGCTTATCTTACAGCACACACCACAGTTTATCCTCTTATGGGAAATTCTATTAATGGTTTTACATGGAAATGGCTGGAAGAAAACTGTGGCGACATATTAGAATTATGGGGTTTTAGTAAAAAGAGGGCATTGCGGGTTTTCTGGAATCAAACATTCCTGAGGTCAAAATCGTGGCTACCAAAAGGTCAACGGAATTTTGATGACTGGCTGGTAAAGGGTGAGGAGCTGCTTAGAAAAATATTTATTGCTGAACCCTTGACGGAAGAACAACGATATGAAATGCAGATAAAGAAAAATACAAATCATATGCATTTACTGCCCGATGTTGAGATTAAAATAGTTCCTGATGTGCAGGATATAAACACGGTGCTTTGTAAGCAAATACCGTTTAAAGATATATCTATAGGGACAGACAATTATAACCCGGGTTCGTCTGTTAGTGACATGGCTGTGGAATTTGCAGGATTATATCCAGATACCAGAACGGCCATTCAAATGATAGCGGACGAGATGCCGAAAGTTGAAGAAGTAGCTTTTGTTGCTTATGTTGGGAAACTTTTTGCGGATGATTTGAGAATGTTGAAGACAGATTGGAAAATCAAGCATTTACGTTTTCTTTTGCGTGATCCGGATTCAATTGATCCTGCTCTTCCGGGCGAGATCCCTTTCGACGAAGAGCATATTTCTAAAAGAAAGGGTGATTTTAAGGTGGCTGTTAAAGATATTCAAGGCCAAGCCCGCCATATTCTTGGTTATTCGCCGGAGTTTAAATACTATCGTGGTCACCCGTGCTTAAGAGGATTGTTGGTAAAAAGACAATTTGAAGAGCCATACAGTGCAGGCTTTATGAGTATTTACAGACAGAGATCACCAAAGAATCATATAGATTATGCTGCACGTAATTCTTCTGTTATCAAGTTGTCCAATGATAATGATTACGAAAGGATTTTGTTGGAAAGCTTTTCTGCTTGGTTTAAGTTTGTCTGGGAAAAAGGCAGCTATGAAAAGCGATCCTAATATGTCTCTGTGAAAATATTTCAACTTGTGGATATAAATAATTAGGCCCTCTTACTTTTGATTGAGTAAGAGGGCCTTTCGCGTTTGACGATTGGCATCTCGGAGAAAAAGAAAATGGCAGGACAAAAACCCATAGCGAAGTTTAAGGCCGGCATGGTTTCGGCTGCAATTTGGGAAAACCAAATAGAAGTGAAAGGAAAAACCGTAACGATGTTAAAAGCTACGGTGCAACGCAGATACAAAGACAAAGATGGTGACTGGAAATCTTCACAGAGTTTTTCCAGAAATGAGATACCTTTGGCTATATATTGCCTTCAGCAGGCATTTGAAACGATGCTTGGCGAGAGCGATGGTGACACTGACAACAATGTGGAAGAAGAGATAGTGATGTAAGTGAAGTTTGATTTATTATTTGAAAGCAGCTCTGGTGTTTTGAAGAGTTGCTTTTTTTGTTTTTACCGATAAATAAAACTAAATGGTGATGCAAATGGGTATGATAAAAAACTTTGTTGAAGAAGCCTTTGATGATTACAGGAACAATAAAATAACGCTGAAGCAACTGATTGTTCGCTTGTGCAGCTATGCAGATAGAAACATAATGTATGAGTGGCTATGGGCTATTTTTGAGGATGAACTCAATAAGCAGTTTGATGAAGAGGGGAACATCGCTTATTAAAAACGGTGTTTAAAATGGTTGACGATAGGATACTATGGTATGCCTTGCAGCTACACCAAAGATGGAAGGCTGAGATTGAACAAGCTATTGACCACGTTAAGAATCCCAAGAAAAAAAGAAGTCAAAACGACCAATGGTTTCGCAAGATGTTTTATATATCACAAGCGAGGGACAGGAAGAAGAAAAGAGCTTTAGGTTAACATTACTTCCTGATATAATTTTCCCGATGCAGGATATTTCTAATAACAAATTGTCTTGGCAGGGTAAAGTGATATCTATGCAGCCGAGGATTCGGCTAATGCGATCATTTGATCAGCGAAGTCACAGCTATCTTGGCTATAATCTGGGGATTGATGGAAATATTGGGGAACAACAGCGGGAGTTTATGATAGCTGTTGGAAAATCCGCTCAGGCTAAGTTTCAGTTTTCTGCGGGTGATACTATAAGCGGACTTTGTGAACCTGTTGCGGATGAAAGGCTTGAGGTAGCGGAGTTCTATAAAGTCAGCAAGTTGAAAGTTATTGAGAAGAACGAGACTGATGAATTCACATCGCCGCCGTGGCTTAGTGTACTGCCTGAGCTTGAGGTCTACCGGCAAAGGGGGCATCGTCGGCTCGACTTCAGAACTTATGAAGCTAAATGCACAATTTGTATATGGGGCTGTAAGATGCCGGTTGAGATGATAATTGACCAGTGGAACCCATCAAAAAAGAAATACCGCTTTGAGACATTTTGTTACGGCCCCAAATCGTGCTCTTTCTATAAAGCCGGCCCTACCCGCAAAGTTCCCGGTAGGAAAGGGATGTCTTATACAGAAGAGGATTGGGTTGATGAGGATGCTGTTTCGCACCGCTCTATGGATGAATAATTTCCAAACACTTATTTACCATATTGAAAATAAATCAGGCTTTATCCAAAAATATTCTTTCGCCTTCTAAGCTCCGCAAAAACTTCTGCATCGCTGGCGTTTGGCATATTTATAGCAGCCTTAATTTGGTGTGTGTTTGATCGCAGAAAAACGTTGGTCTGTTTTTCCTGGGCCATGGTTGATGGTACGGTAGGTTTTCCTCCCTTTTGCTTTTTTCTTATGTCTTCAAGCAGTTTTTGTATGGTTTTATTTTCCGGCTCGATAGTCAGGGCGAATTCATAGTTTTCTTCTGTGTAATCATGGCCGGGATATACAAGTGTGCTGTCAGGCAAGTCGGCAAGTTTTTGTAAAGAACTCCACATAGTCCCGGTATCGCACCCGATAGGCCTGCCGCAGCCTGCTATAAATAAAGTATCGCCCGTAAAGACAACACCATCAGTGTTTTCTGAAGGCTCAATATAGAAACAGACAGAATCAAAGGTGTGGCCAGGTGTTGGTATGATTTTTACGCGGCAGCTATCGAAATCTAAAATCTGCCCTTCGGTAAGGTCTTGATCGCCTATGATTACCTGGCCGTTGGTTTTGTGTCGCAGTTCCTTGATGCCAGCGGTGTGATCGGCGTGATGATGGGTGCCTAAAATTGCAGAAAGCTCAAGATTATACTTTTTGATTTTGTTAAGGACTAAAGAGGCATCTGCCGGGTCAACAGCGATTGCTTTGTTTTCTTGGTATCTGAAAAGATACGCAAAATTATCGCCTAAAGCCGGTATTACGATTACAGGTTCCATATCACTCCCTTTTTGATTTCATAGATATTACGAGCTGCACAGAGATAATGCAAGAAACCAGATTTGGCGATTCGTCATTTCAGGCGAATCGCCAATAAAGGTGGTTGCCTGGAGGTAAATGAAAATGGAAAAAAACAAACAAGAAGTTGTGACATACCCGACGGCCTTGCCAATAGTTCAGCATAGGCTAATAAGGTATTTTGCTGATTTGAGATTGGGGCAATTTAGGGATATGGAAAACCCACATAACTTTATTGAATTTGATAGCGAGCAAGGCGGGCTGATATGCAGGCAGACAGGTGTTATTTCATGTCCCGAATGTGGAACAAGTGCCATTGTTTCACCAGCTTTGGATAGAGAAAAACTTCGATGTGTGCGGTGTTTTAGTTTGATTGTACCGCTGTTTGACATATAGAACGGATTGGTTTTGAAGATGACTTTTTGTTTTTCAAAAGTGCAAAAAACTTAAACCCCTTTGGTTTAAGAATCCTGCAAATAGTTGATTTTTCGAAGTTTCGGGGGCGTGACGCTGATTTACTCCCTAATTATGCTTTATGATTTTCAATTATTCGGGCTGCAGTATTCGCCCCTATTGATTTTTTGCGGAAAATCATAAATCATTTACGGGATTAAATCATCTGCCCCGCTCCAGCCAGAAACTTCGAAAAATCAAGGCCGTGCTTCCACCTTCTCATCTAATAGGGAGAGCCGGTATTTATAATAAAACAAAAATTTTACACCGGCTGCTTGCTATTAGGTTCGAAGGCGGACTCCACGACCTTTATTTATTATTTTTCACCTCGTCTTTCGGGCACGGGTGTCGAAAGACGGAGGTGTTTAACATGAATGAAGAAACATTCTTCATTGAAGATGGTGTTGAAGTTGCAGCACCGGTTGTGTTGAAAGTGCAGAGGCCCGACAGATACGGGAAGGTAGAGGGTTTGCCTGATGAGGAACTGGCAGACCCTGATGAGATTGAACGGTGTGTTCTTCGTGCTGGGTTGGAGCCTGTGCTTTTGTTGCCCATACCAAAGTCAAAGTGGTATAGTCCAGCGTGGGACACACATACTGATGTCGATTTCAATGCGTTTGCCAGTGTTGATTTTGACCGGTTAAGGCCTGAGTTTGATAAAGCTAGGTACAAGGCAGACAAGCTTAAGGAACAGCTTAGAGATGTGCTTATTACTTTTGCCATGCTCAATGAGCGAGTCAAGAAGAAGGTTAAGTATAAGTTGCTTAAGTTAGTTAGGATTGGTCGTATTGAAGCAGACCAGATTAAGGATTGGGATATGTGGCAGCTTGCCAAGTATTATATGAGGGCAGTTAGATTATGTGAGGAGATACGACGACTGCATAAGTATAGCCGTGATTGCAGGGAGGAAAAGCTTCAGGAGTTTTATGATTCGCTGGGTTAGTGCCCAGTTTCATAGATTATATGGAGGTGGTTAAGACGGGAGTATGAGGCAGGGGTTTTTAAGGGACGGAAAAAGTCTGTGAAAAGGACGGGTTGTATTGAGTTGAGGTTGAAATGCCTACGGCATTTGGTGGGTTTACGCTGCGCGTTAAACCCCCCGTTCGCCGCTGCTGCGCATCGGCGAAGGCTGAGACCGCCTCCCTTCGGTCGGCGGGGTTCTGTCCCGCTCGGCTCCGCCTCGCGGGGGAGAGGTAGAGTAGAAAGACATATATTCGACGTTAGCAGTATTGTTGTAGTATGGAGTATGTCGATTGATTGATGGTGTAGAGTGGTGTTGGTGGGTGTTTTGGGATATTAGGAATGTTGATTCCGAGAAGTTATTGTTATTTAAGGGTTTATGGTGTGAAATGTAGTTGGGATATGGGAATAATAATAAGGGGGTATCTCCTTGACTCCAGTACATACAATCGGTAGTATTTGCGATCATGGAAGATTACCCGCGAACATTGATGGAATTGGAAAAGCGGTTTTCATCGGAAGAGGCCTGTCGGGAATATTTGGAAGTTCTTCGAT
>JBDRHL010000031.1:0-3172 GCA_043816955.1 Planctomycetota bacterium
CTATCAACAGTTGTGGATGTTGGAAGCAAAGCTGAAAGAGTTAGCTGAAGAAGAAAGAATTGACGGAAACTCAAGGGTAGCGTAAACTATGATAAATGGAGTGGCCATTCAAACCTCCAACTACGATCGGGACAACGTCGAATCTAAACTTACAGCCTTTGATAACTGTCTTAACTCGATATTTAGTAATTTGAGCATGTTTCTTTGTATTTCCTTTAGAAAGCAGTGATTGGTGGAAATTCTCAAGGTGTTCTGCCAGAGGCTTTTTCCGATGTTCTTTATATCTGTCAAGAACGCCAGCCCTTGCCAGTTCTATTTCCTTTTGAAGCTGTGCTGCTTGCTGCTGGCTTGCAGTCTTATCCCGAAATAGCGGTATCGTTCGCTTAATACCATCAGCATCGGTCAATCGGGTATAGTATTTTTCTGATTGCCTTACAGCGGTTTTGCCGTTTTCTAATGTAACTTTCCGCTTGCGTTTGAATATACTTGCCATAATTATCACCTTGCCTTTTTCTTGTTTTATTTCATTCTTTTGAAAATGAATACTACCATCGGTAGCAATAGAAGAACCCAGCCCATAAAACTTACGAATACTCCATAATTAGGATTAAGTTCTGGGTTTCGGCCTCTATCAAATACTACCGCAATTTCATCATTGAACCAAATACATCCCAATGATAATAATAGCCAAATCAGCAACGCAACAACACCATGCATAACTTCTCTTAGAGGATAGGCCCTGCTGGCCAAACAAACAAAAGCTATAAAATAGAAAACGCTAACAAACAGTGAAAATAACTTTGATTTGGACACTTGTTATATTACCCTTTTTTCTTTTTGGGCCTGAGTTCAAGCCCTAATACTTTCGCTATTTTCTCCGCTGGTTCCAGTGTCAGGGTTCGTTCACCCTTGACAAAGCGATTTATTTGCGCCCGGCTGACTCCGGATAGTTCGCTAAGCTGATATTGGGTATATCCCGATTCAACTATCGCTTTTCTCAACTCCGTTATTATGCTTTTACGCTTCATAATCATAATATAACACAATATCTTTGTGTCGTCAAGTGGCTACGAAATATTTTTTTATTATTTTTTAGTCTGCAATATACCTGAACAGGGTAGCTTTTCTGGGGTTTTCTCTGGTTCCACCCTTTTCAACCGTTCTCAAAATCCCGTCGGATTCCAACAGGAAAAGCCAACGGCTTATCGTCATCGGCGTTACACTTAGCAAGCTTGCTCCGGTTCTGACTCTAAGAAAAAAAGGGTTTCTACCTGCTGCCCTTTGTAGTTCCCTGCACAGAGAAGCCAAGATTTTCAATTTGGCGTGCTCAGGGTACTTTTCGACCGCTATTTCAGACGGTTCAAGCTGAATCGCTTTTTCAAATATCTGTGCCATTGGACTTTCTCCTATTTTCCACTTAATTTTGGCCCATGCTTTGAGAAAATCAATCCAAGTTTCCTCAAATTCCTTTGTCTGAATTTTGGGAAGCGCTCTCTTATGCCATTCCTTGACAATAGAGCGAAATTCTTTCGGGTCCGCCTCGCTGTATTCGGGCATAGATTTAAGTTCCCGTCCAAAGTCAAATATCTTTCGATGTCTGGTATGAATCTCTGCCGGTAAAGTGTACTTTATCGCTTCTTCAATGCTTCTACATACAACTATCTCTTTAAGTTCTCCTCCGTTCTCATCTGTTCTCTCTGTAACATCGGTTATAAATCCAGCAAGTTTCGGGTCGATTGCCAAAAGGTTCCCGTTCAAAAGCGGGTTTGCCCATTGATATTCAGGCCCATCCGGGTGAACCGATGGGGGCAGGAGGCAATAACCACCGCTGCCTCGAAGTTCTCCGTTTGCTATATGTTTAATCCCTTGAATATGACCCTCAAAATAAACGTGCATCCCCTTTGCTGTCTGTACCGTCGGCAGCAGCTTGGCAAGGTCAGGATACTTTGACACCCACAGGTGATATTCGTCCATACTGTCAAAATCACGGCAGGCTAAATCTCCGGATACAGCCCCCAGGATAACCGCTATGTTATACTTACCCTTGCTGAACCACCGCCGGAACTGTTCTTCACCGGGCCGGGTATGCTGGTATTTGCCCCAGCGGATTCTTGCCTTCTTGCTGCCGTGCGGGACTGGGATAATCGACCAGCCCCGCTGATAGTAGCTTAATGCGTACTTCAGAAGGCCATTTTCGCTTTTCCCGGCCTTACCCATGCTTCAGAACCCCCGCGCCTTCGTTTGTCGATTCTGCGACGCCCTGACCTATGCTAGATATGCCGTACGAGACGCCACGTAATGGGCGGTATAGGAATAATGAGCATTGTGGTGAACTACACTGCTTAATCTCACTGAACACATACCCCACACACTCAAGACATTGAGAATTTACAGCCGCCCTCAAACTCCGGCCTGTCTGAGCAATATCGTAAACTCGTCTGAATTGCCTCGGCATATTTTTGCGATGTTCGGCTATTCTGTCTTGATGTTTCATAGCTACTGCCTCCTAGAGATTTTCAAGTCATAATATTGCCGAAGTACCGCTTCAAAAAGCTGCCAGCCATACCTACACTGCTGCGCAGTCAAAGTCTGCGCTTGTAAGCCAATGAGAAGATTTGCGATAAGATCAGGGAATATTTTTGTTGACGTGTTCACGGATACAAAGTACGATTCATGTTGTTGCTTATTATTAGGGGCTGTTGTTGGCGCGGCAGCCCTGTTTCTTTTACTTAACATTGCTCACTCTCCCTTCTGGCCTCAAATTCAGATTTGCTTGGACAGCCCATAGAAATCCATTTCTCAATTTCACTCTGACGCCAGCGGATCGCGCCTTGTCCGACTCTGATTGGAGCTATAATAAACCCTGCACTACGCATTCGGAACACCGCCCTCTTGCTCAGAGATAATTTGGCCCCCACCATCTGAGCCGTCAAAAGTTTTTCTGTTTGTGTTTCAGGCATCTCAATTACTCCTAAAAAAAGGTTATCAATTTAGTAGTAATTAAAACGCTGGATAAAAATAAACGAAATTGGGAGACTGTAGCAAGGTTACAGAGTATGTTGCGTGGTGGGCATCTGTTGCTTGCAGCCGAATCGTGGCAAAAACCCAAGTTTAACGTTTGGATCCACGGAACAGGAACCCGGAAGGTGCTATCAGCCAAGTTGGATGTTGC
>JBDRHL010000032.1:0-39191 GCA_043816955.1 Planctomycetota bacterium
TTATTCTGAAAGGAGATACGGTATGGACGCCAAACAGATTAAACAATTGAAACCGATGTTGAACAAATATCTGCGACAATTTGATGGCTGCTTCGGCCGAATCGAGCCTACCGAAAGGCTTAAAGCCTATGTGACCGGCCAACTCTCTGACCTGCAGCGAAAGAGTATCGAGCCGATGGCAGATGCCGCCGGTCTGCCACCGCGGAACCTTCAACAATTCCTTTCGCTGCACAAGTGGGATGAACTGCAGATGCGGGATACCCTTCAGCACATTGTTGCAAGTGAACACCCTCATCCCTGTTCGATCGGTCTTTTCGATGAGACCGGACATGGCAAAAAAGGGGATAAAACACCCGGCGTTCAGCGTCAATGGTGCGGCCGTTCCGGCAAAATTGACAACTGTGTCGTCACCGTGCATCTGAGCTATACGGCCGAAGATTTTCACTGTGTGCTTGACGGTGATTTGTTTCTTCCCGAAGAATGGGGCAATGACCGAGACCGTTGCCGAGCAGCCGGTATTCCCGATGACATGCCCTATCGTCCCAAATGGCAGATTGCCCTTGAGTTGCGATCGCGTGCCGTGGCCAATGGTGTTCGTTTCGAATGGTTCGGTTTTGATGAGGGCTATGGTAAGGTTCCTGAATTTCTGTTTGCTCTGGATGATAGTGGTCAGCGGTACGTCGGAGAGATCCCCTCTATTTTTACAGGCTGGTTGGTCGAACCGGAGATTTTGCACAAAGAACACCACTGCAATAGAAGGGGTCGAAAACGGCATTTTCCCCGTCTGAAAGCCAAAAGTCCTTCCGCCAGCGGGGTGGCTGATCTGTTGCGTCATTCCCCGGTATTGCGAAAGATTCGGTGGGAAAAATTCCACATCAAAGATACTACCAAAGGCCCGATGGTCTGGGAAGCCAAAGCAGCCAGATTCTACCTTAAACGTGATGGTTTGCCGACTCGGGCACATTGGCTAATTGTTGCTCGCAATGTCGAAAACCCCGAAGAGGTTAAATACTTCGTCTCTAATGCCCCGGATGGTACGCCTCTGGAAGTGTTGCTTCATGTCGGCTTTTCCCGCTGGCATGTGGAGCGATGCTTTGAAGATGAAAAAAGCGAACTGGGGCTGAGTCATTTCGAGGTTCGTAACTATCAATCGCTTCGTCGTCATTTGATCATCACGGCAGTGAGTCATTTGTTTTTGGCCAAAGTGCATCAGTTGTGGGGGGAAAAAAAATCCGAACCTGACAGTTTGCCAGATTCGCGCAGCCTCTTCGGCAATGGTTCGTTCATTCTGGCTAACCGGACAGGTACAGGAAAGACTCTTAGAACGGACTGCAAAAACTATTACGTTAACACAACAGCGTATCGCCCGTTCTCGACGCTGCCATGTACGAGAAAAACACAAGCAATTGCGTGAGAAAGGAATCGATTTATCAGTTATGCGTTGTTGCATTTTGAAAACCTAAATGGCGTTGTAGAACTAAAAGCACCTGATTTTATAGAAGCAACCAATATATGTCAATACCTCTTAAACGCAAGGGCTGCTGTTGGGCACGCTTCGGCGCATTTCGCTGCGGTTTTCTGTAAACCCTGGGCAATTGACGCACCAAACGGAACGGCAACTTTCACATCGAAACCTCTTGCGACAAAGGTCAGACCAAGCTGTTCAGCAGCATTTTCGGTAATTTGAATACAGAGTCCACACTTGATACACTTGCCCGGCTCGTAGAGTATATCGGGATGTTGTCTGTGTTGAATATATCTTTGCCGCTGGTCAGCAAATTTCCTTGGGTGTGCATCATAGCGATCAGCCCAGTATCGCAATCGGCAGACCTCGGCCTTGGCGCAATCGCATCGCATGCATCGAAGTGCCTCAGTTCCAGCCTGGTCGGATTTGAGCCCCTCAGGTGATTCAGCAGACACCTGCGTTCGCTCCTGCCTGCTTATAGCCGCCATGAACTGTTCAACCTCTTCAGGCTTCGGCGCCCCGATTCTGGTATTGAACTGCTTCAAGGGACCTTTGACCGGCTTATCCGTGAGCAACTGAGTTACGGATACCGCTGCTGTTCTTCCTTCAGCAGCTGCTCGTACAGCCAGTTTCCGCGCACGTATAACATCGCCGGCAGCGAAGATATTTTCCACTTTTGTCTGCAAAGAGTTTTTATCTACGACAATGCCATCGGCAGTTGCTGGAACACCAAACTTTTCGATCTGATTGGTCCGGCTGGGACCTGCAGCAATAATCACCGCGTCAAAATTTTTACGAAGCTGTTCAAATGCTGCGGCATCTATCCTGCTTTTCAGTTCAAACTGAGCACCAAGTTTTTGTATGATGCCAATTTCGGCATCGAGAATGTCTCGTGGGAGTCTTTCCTGTGATACAGCATATCGAAGCATGCCTCCAGCTTGCAGATGCTCATCAAACAGCGTGCATGTGTGCCCATACTGGAGCAGATAATATGCAGCAGCCAGACCTGCGGGGCCTGCACCGACTATCGCTACATTTCTGCCCGTTGATTTTTTACATTCAGGAATAAACGGATTGCCGCTGAAAAGATCGGTATCAGCAGCATATCTTTTAAGCAGACAAATCGCTACGGGGCTGTCATAGTAAGCTCTTCTGCACCCTTTTTCACAAGGTGCAGGACAGATTCGGCCCAGCACAGCAGGAAGCGCGATTCGCTCCTTTATTGTTTTGACAGCGTTCTGAAATTCTCCTGCGGCTATTTCGCGAATCATTTTTGGAATGTTCATCTTTGCAGGGCAGATTTCATGACAAGGCCCGACACAGTCGCCAAGGTGATCGCTGAGAAGCAGCTCAAGAGCTGTACGACGAGCAGCGAAAATGTCCTGAGAATCGCTTTCGACCCGCATGCCATCCTGCGCGACTGCAGCACATGCAGGTACGAACTTGTCGGCACCGTCGACCCTGACCAGACATACCATACAGCTTGTCAAAGGCTTGCACGATTTCAGAAAACACAGCGTCGGTATCTCGATGCCGAGCTTTTCAGCGGCATCGAGTATCGTCGAGCCTTGTTCCACTTCGACCGGTTTGCTGTCTATTGTGATTTTCGGCATCTATTTAATCTCAACTGCATCTTCGGGGCAGAGGTTTTTACACGTGCCGCATCGAATACACTTCTCAGAATCAATTTCATGCCTGCTGTAAGGATTAAAGCCAATAGCGTCCACCGGACAATGCTGGGCGCACAATGTACAGCCGATACAGTCATCGGTAATCAAATACCTGATAAGAGCCCTGCATTTTCCTGCCGGGCAGCGATTTTCAAGATGGGCCTCGTACTCACTTCGAAAATACTTTATCGTTGTAAGCACGGGGTTAGGCGCTGTCCTGCCAAGTCCGCAAAGGCTCGAAGTTTTAACGAACTGCCCAAGCTGCCGGAGTTTCTCGATATCTCCTTTCCGGCCACGGCCCTGACAGATTCGGTCCATGATATCAAGCATTCTCCGCGTGCCTATCCTGCAGAACGTGCATTTGCCGCATGACTGGTTTTGTGTGAATTGCAGGAAATATCTTGCGATGTCAACCATGCAATCGGAATCGTCAAGGACAACCAGGCCGCCCGAACCCATTATTGCACCGAGATGCTGCAACTGTTCATAATCGACCTGAACGTCGGACAAGTGCGCAGGGATACATCCTCCTGAGGGGCCTCCGATCTGCACAGCCTTGAATTTCCTGCCGCCGGCTGCGCCGCCGCCGATTTCTTCGACAATCTGTCGAATCGTTATGCCCATTGGCACTTCAATCAGGCCGCCTCGCGCAACTTTCCCGGCAAGAGCGAATACCTTAGTTCCTTTGCTGCTGCCGACTCCGATACTAGCGAAAGACGGGGCGCCATTTCTGATTACCCATGGTACCGTCGCATAAGTTTCAACATTGTTGACCAGTGTCGATTTGCCCCACAGACCCTGCTGGGACGGATACGGCGGACGAAGCCTGGGTGTTCCCCGTCTTCCTTCAAGCGCCGCAATAAGCGCCGATTCCTCGCCGCATACAAAAGCACCGGCACCTTCGACGATCTGCAAATCAAGATTGAACTCCGAGCCGAATATGTTCTCACCCAGCAGGTTTTGTTCGCGACATTTTTCAACAGCCTGGCGGATTCGCTCAACGGCAAGCGGATACTCGGCGCGAATATAGAAGTATCCCTGATCGGCTCCGACAGCATAGGCTGCGATGACAATACCCTCGATTATGCGGTACGGATATGACTCCAGCAGCATCCGGTCCATAAACGCTCCGGGATCGCCTTCATCACCGTTGCAGATCAGGTACTTTTTTTCTGAAGGATTCCCACAAACGATCTGCCATTTCTGCGCGACAGGAAAGCCGGCTCCTCCACGGCCCCGCAGGCCGCTTTTACTAATCTGGTCTATGACCTGCTGCGGCGTATAATTGCTCAGGCATGTTTTGAAGGCATCGAAACCGCCATATGCCAGATATTCCTTCAGATCGACCGCTCCAATGCGGCCACAATACTCAGTGGTAATATTTTTTTGCGGCCCCAGAAAAGCAGCCACCTGTTTTTCCCGCACATCGACAGCGTAATTACTGACAGACTGGTGCCTTTCGTCCGTAAGGATTTTATCCAGAAAACCGGAAACGGCGCTTGAGATTTTTCTTTTTACCCCCTTCGGCTTGAAATGCCTGAACAGAATACTTTCAACATCTTCAGACCTGACGCCGGCATAGAGAAACGATTCACCGTCCGGCATAACTATTTCGAGCAGCGGTGTTCTGTGACACATCCCCACACAGCCAACCTGTTTTATCGAAACATCAATAGCGGCTTTTTCAATCGTCTGCTCTGCCGCCAGGCAAACCTTTTCGCTGCCTCTTGAAATACAGCACGAGCCAAGCCCTATCCGGATTTCACCTGCGGGTTTAGCCATGCTGTCGGGCCTGTGACGCTCCTTATGTTCGGCTGCTTTAATCTGCTGTTGCTGCAGAAAATCATGAATGACATCAGCTACGCTATCGGGAGTAAGATGTCCATACGTTATCCGGTCTATTTTTACTGCCGGGGCAAGCGTACAGCAGCCCAGGCACGCTATTTTTTCAACGGTAAATATTCCCTGCGGATCGGTATCGCTCCCATCGGCGATTTTAAGGCAGCGACGAAAAGCATCGTACACATTCGCTGAGCCTTTGACGTGACAGGCTGTTCCAACACAGACGTTGATTCGATACTTTCCAGCGGGCTGATGGCGAAACTGGTTATAGAACGTCGCAACAGATGTGATCAAAGCGGGAGTGATTTCAGTGAGTTCGCACAAACGGTGCAACGCCTCGGCTGGCAGGTAGCCGAAATGATTCTGTATCTTCTGCAGAAGCAGCAGCGAACTCGCCCTGCTTGTGCCGATTTCCCCCACAAGCCGATCAACAAATGTAAGATCAAGCTGCTCCATTAATCCTCGTATCCTGTTATACAGTAAAGATTGCGTTCACCGCGAATGTAAATCTTCCCATCCGAAAAAGCGGGGCTGGCATGGCAGTTTTCGTTCAATGAACTTCTCGCCAGTTCTTCGTACTTATTCCCGGCCCTTAGAACCAACATTACACCGTTTTGGCTTAGCAGGTAAATACGATCGTCCACCAGAGTCGGCGAAGCATGAAAATTCATCTCCAGCTCCCTTTCCCAGACCTTTGTCCCGTCTGCATGGCTGTAGCATGTCAACATCCCAAACGTGGTGACAAGATAAACGAATCTGCCGTCACTGAGCGGGCTTGTTATATCGGGAATATTTTCATGCACAACCCAGGCGATATGTGTGCCGGTTACGTCTCCGGAGCCGCCGGTACGAATCGCAACAAGATCAGTATTCGGATTAACCGCAAAAACCAGGCCGTTTGAGTATACAGGTGAAGGCGCAACGTCACTGCCCAGACAATCGGCACGCCATATTTCCCGCCCGTCGGCAGGATCATAGGCGATAACCCACGGATCGGCGGCTGTGATGAGCTGATCACGGCCCTGCACATCGGCTATAATCGGCGAGGTCCACGAATTGGGTACAGGTCTTTTCACCTGCCATACAGTGCGTCCTGAGGAAGTATCAAATGCTATAAGCTTTGACCTTGCGTCCTGTGCTTCTGCCTGATCATACTGAACCAGCAGAAGGTTCCTGTATATCGCCAATGAAGAGGCATAGCCGTATGTGCTTTCAGGAACACCCAGGTTACAGGCCCAGATTTTTTTGCCATCGAAGTTAAAACAGGCCAGGTCACCATTGGCAAATATCGCAAATACACCCCTGCCGTTTGTAGCGGCTGTTGACGCTGCATAGCCGGTATCTTCCAAGACTTCGATGCGTTCAGTACTGCTGCCGGAAATACCTTTTACTTCTGCAGTCCATAAGCCTTTGCCGTCGGCACAGTCAAAACAATAGACCTCGCGTCTGTGTTCGTCTGCGCCGGTAAGGAAAAGTTTATTTCCCCACAGAATTGGTGAATTATGGCCTGGCAGAGAAATTGCTGATTTCCATAGTATCCCCTTTCCTGTCGGGCGGTTAAAACGAAGCGGAATATCGCGACGATCACAGGTTCCAAGTCCGCCGGGGCCGCGAAATCTCGGCCAGTTTGAGCTTCTCTGTATATCGGAAGCACCGGCTGTCTGGTTCTGATCAAAGGTAACTTCAGGCTTTGTGCAAATAAACACAGCGGCACAGAGCAGCAATATAGCTGCTGCGACTATCGCCAGCCGTGCTTTCACAGCCTGGGCGGACTGTTCATCATGATTCAGGGAAGGCAATTTGGGTCGAGAAATTTTTTTCTTTAGTGCAAAAGCGGATTTGCCCGAGACAAAAAAAACTACCAGTCCCGCCAGAAGCAAATACGATCCTTTTCTGATAAACTCTCTGTGGCGAATTCTGTCCTGCCTGATTTTCAAATCAAGCTGTCGTATCTCACTTATAAGCTCATTATTTTGCGGCTTGGAAAGTATCTCCAGTTTCATATCATGCAGCTTCTCTTCCATACGCAGAGAGTAAGCTGTATAGCGATAGTAGTCCAACACAATAAACGTCAGCACAATTGCAACGAACAATACAGCGACTGCAGCAACAGAAACAGCAGCAGCATAAAGCTGTTTTGTTTTTTCAAACTGTATATTGTTGTTTTTGCTCATCTGGCGGTTAAAACTACGCTTTCTGTGTTTTTGAGCCTGAGATGTTCCCTTGGGCAATAACTGAAACATCGGCCGCAGGCCAGGCAGCCTGCCCGGTCCGCTTCGTAGTCGTCTCTCTTTCTTCTTACAACATGTCCAAGCAGTTTTGCCCAGACAACAAAGGCGAATAAGGCACCGGTTACGGGCGTGCCGACTGAAAATCTTCTTCTGATGTTTTCGGCCTGTTCATACAACTGCGTTTCAGGCATGCCGCCTGCCCTGAATGCTGTGCTCGCATCGGTTGTATCTTCGAGCTTGCCTGTATTTTCAAGATATATCCTTTCGGCAAGTCGAACAGTTGGATGGGCCTTTGACGCATAGCCTTTAATCACCCAGCCTGCCAGGATACCTGCTGTAATAATTACAGGAAAAAGGAGCAGGACCAGTGCAAGAATCCTTTTGCTGCTGGTATAGTCACGCTGAGAAAACGCTTCGCTGGGTGTTCTGACTGCACCGAAGGGGCAGGAGTCCTCGCACAATCTGCACTTGACACATTGGTCAGGTGTGATTGTAACACGATATTTTGAGATCCGTGCGAACTGTCTGAGCACAATTCCATACGGGCACAAAAATCTGCAATAAGGCCTGCCAATGAAAAGTCCTATTACCAGAAGACAAAAGCCGATAATGATTATGTTAAGATTTCCGTTCAGGCGGAAGAAACACACAAACGGATCGTACCTGCATATGACAAAGGCGCTACCCGTTGAAGCTAGAAGTATCGCTGCAAACAGATATAGATAGGCTAACAGCCGCAGAGCCGACTCCAGCCAGACAGGGATTGATACGGGCTTCAGAAGCACCACATCCTGCAAAGCCCCCAGCGGGCAGACTGCAGCGCAGAACGTTCGAGCAAAAAATAGCGTCGATACCAGCGGCAGGAGAAAAAAGATCAGCCCGAAGACAGGCATCGCATATTCAACATCGAAGACTGACAGCGCAATATTCTGTATAGAACCAATGGGGCACAGACACCCTTTGCGCCAGAAGCCAAAATACAGCAGCGAAAAAATCATCAGCACAAATATCCATCTCCTGGACCGATTCTTAAAAACCAGCCATCCTGCTGCCGCCAGAGCAACCACCAAAACAGCAGTATCCAGATATTCGTAAAAGGTTTCCCTCGCAGGTGGTGTAGTGGTTAAAGGAAGGCGGTAGCCGGTTTCGAAATCAGGCGGCGGGAAGCGTTCTACCGGCCAGGCAAGAGATACCGGAATCATCATGAACACAACCACTGGCAGAATCGAACGTTTCATGAGGAATGGCTGACCTCTTTAAGCAGATAAGGTTTATCTGCCGGAACCCTTCTATAGGCCTGTGAAGGACAGGCAGCAGCGATGGAGCATTCGTTGCAATTAACACAGCGATCGTGCCGGACCTGCAGGAAGAGGGAACCATTGCCAAAGGCGCTGCATCCCTTGACACATTTGCCACATCCGATGCACAGTTTTTCATCAATCGTATATTCGTAATACGGATCTTCGACGAAGGTTCGCTTTATCGCTCCTGTAGGACACAGTTCGTTTTCCGCGCCGGTATCAAGCTCTTTTGGCTGGGGCTCCAGAAAACCGGTGCACAGATCACAATAGCCGCACATCGCAAAGGCATGAACACATTTTACCGCCGATTCATTGAGCACACAGTATGTGGCGCAGTTTCCACATGCTATACACTTGTAAGGGTCAAGCTGCCAGACCGTGTCTGTTGCCGTAACTTTTCGACTGAAAAAACCGGCAGATGCGGCAACTGCTGCCAAGGATGCCGACCGAACCCCTTTGCGTATAAACGCACGTCTGGTTATATGTTCTTCATTTTTGTTCATCTGTGAACTTTTTTAAAGTCTGCTTTATCGACAATGCCTGGGGAAGTGCACACTTCTCCAACAGTCTGCACGGACGACATATGCCGCTGTTGATACAGGGGTTTTCCCTGACAAGCCTGCGTCGTTTCACAAGGAGGCTGCCTGCCATTGCCGCCAGAGCTGCAACTGCGGTATATCTTGCGGCTGCTTCTAGGAATTGTCTTCTGCTGGGCAATTTTCCAAAAAAGGGTATCATCATATACTGCTTTTTTTTCTAAAAATCCTGACAACGTTTTCAAGGGTATCAAGAACAAAAATCGTACCTTGCTTATCGACAGCGAGATCAAAGGCACCTGCCTGGCACTCTGCGGGAAACTGACAGATAACAGCGGTGCAGCTTTTGCCAAGCTGGTCCGGGCCGGCTACGACGCCTGTAAAGTCGCCCCGGGCATTATATATTTTTATCCGTGTCAGCCCTTTTTCGCTGGTGACAAAACTTTCGTCGGGCAGTATGGCAAAGTTAACAGGATTGCAGCATCCACAGAATCCTTCGATATCAGGCGAGGCCTTGCCCCAGTAAAACTCAAGATCGCCTTGAAAAGTATAGGCTTCAATGCGGTGCCTGCCGGGATTGGCAACCCGAAGCAGCCCATCGGGTGCGGCCGCAAGATCAAAGTAAGGACTCGGTATAACAAAGCCTGCAATGTTCTTGGCCGGGTCCTTTTTTCCTATGTAATTTATGATGCTGCCCTGTGTATCATATCGCACGATAACACGCCGGCCGGCATCGGCCACAAAAACATTGTTTCGGTAAACCGCTATGCTTGTAAAAATGGAAGATTCACTCAATACAGGCCAGGTTGCCAGTTTGCCGGCCTGTGCATCATAAACTTCTATGTGATTGCCGAGACAAATATATATCCTGCCGTCTTCTGCTATCGTAACTGCAGTCGGTTCTGCTGCCAGAGGAATCTCCTGGAGCATCCGGCCGGTTGGGTTGAAAATCCTGGCAGCCTGGTCTCCGATGACGTATATCAGCCCCCGGGCATCCAGGGCAATACCCTTCGCTGCGGCAAAGCCGGTTTCGATAGCTGATCCCTTCTGCTGATACAGTATTAAATTAGGATCGATAACGGTCAGGTTTTCGATATCGTATTTGAATTCATCGCTCAGCAGATTTCCTTTATTTCCGGTAACCTCCATATTGACAAGAGCCAGCAACGCAGCCATAACAGCCAAGGCAATTATCACACCGATAACAATGGAAATATTTGATATTGTTAAGTTATTTTTCATTTTGCGGTCCTTCAATTTCGCCCGTCGGTCATTATAGCACGCGCATTGCATATATTCAACAATGTCAGGCCTAAGGCGCTGCAATATCAAGGCATATCATTTTATTAAGGTCACGCAGAATCAGCCTTGTGCCTGCAACAGCCATCGGTCCCCACGAATCAGGCCCTTCCAGCACCTTCGCCTGTGCAAGCTGAACATATCTATCCGGCCTCGCCTCAACCACACTCAAAAGACCTGAATCATTCATAATGTATATCATCCCGTCGGCAAGAACGTACGGTCCCAGGCCGAACTTGTTCGCACCGGAGCTTGTCCACAATATCCTACCCTGCTCATCGAGACAGACCAACTGTCCATCGGGCCTGACTCCATAAATATACCCATTGTAGAAAATCGGGGTATGCTGGGGTGAACCGAATACATCGGCTTCGAGTTTGAACAGCTTCCTGTGCTGTATGCGGCCGTTTTCTTCGGTCAGTTGAATCATCATTGCCCCGGCATTGTATCCGCCAGAGAAAAATATCCGCCCCTGGCTGATCGGAACCGGCGAAGGAATGGCAGCAATTCGGATCTTCCAGTCGCTGCTGTGCCAAACAATTTTCCCATCCCCGGCGGAAACAGCAATAACTCCCCCGGATGCACAGTACAGGTACATACGCCTGCCCGCAAAATCCACAGGAATAATCGAAGAATGAGTCATATCCCAGCCAAACGGGTTGCCGGTTTCCCATATTATATCGCCTGTTGCACAATCCACAGCAATCATCAGCGCCCTGCCGCCCGGCGAGATTATTGCTTTTGCATTATCTATCAGGGGACACTGGCCCGCATACCATGGAGGGACTTTGGTTTTGAACTGCTTAACAAGATCAATCATCCACAGGAACGCCCCGGTTTCTGCGTCCAGACAGGTTACATGGCATTTTGGACCAAGGGTAACAATATATCTGTCGGTTACAGCAGGAACAGTTCTGCTCATACCATGGTTGCGTTTGATCTTCACAGGATACGAATATCTCCAGATTTCGTTGCCGTCCGCCAGCGAGAAACACCGTATCGCGTCTGCCTGCCTGGAGCGGTCATAGTCAATCACGTACACTTTTCCTGCAAGAACAGCAGCTCCAGCGTGGCCTTCTCCCAGTTCTACCGACCACAGAATCTTCGGGCCGGCGTCAGGCCAGCTTCGAGCCAGCGGAATTTTCTCTGTGCTGATACCGTCGAAAGTGCTTCCCCTGAAACGCGGCCAGGCTCCGGGCGTATTCGCAGCGACCGTGTTAAAGTGAATCAGTTGTCCTGACTGCTGTGCAGGCAAAGAAGCACCTGCCTCAGGTTCAGACGCGAGGTCCCTGCTTGGAAGGCGCGGCATTATATTTGCTGCAGGATCATCACTCAGCCAAAAATACAGCGACACAAGCGCTACAAGCACCAATACCAGCGGGACAATCAAAACCGGCAGGATTTTTCTGATACGTGAACTTCTAATCTTCAAAGCTCCTATTCATTTCTCAAGGCATCCAGCAAGTCCGATTTCAAAGCACATCCAGCAGCAAGGCGCACCCAGAAGATACCGCTTAGAGCTATTATAACCACCGTCAGCGACAAAGACACATAAGGGATAGTCTGTCCTGCTGATTTCATTACCGGGGTAACAGCAATAATCCCCGCGATTACACCTGCTGCCAACCCGGCAAGCAGCAAGCCGTAATGTTCATACTCGATCATCTTCCTTATCGCTTTTTTTTCAAAACCTACAGCCCTCAACATCGCCAACTCACCCCGACGGTCGAGAACATTTCGCAGCACCACCATCGCAAGTGCGACACTGCCAAGGATAAGCCCCAAGCCGCCGAGCAACTGAAATATCGACAAATATGTGTTTTCGACTGTGTTGAGTTCTTCTATCCGCTGCTCGGCAGAAGTAATATCAAAGCCGAGATCACGCAGCGCAAAGACAAGACTTTGCGAAACACGCTCAACATGCTGTTTGGGAGCATCTATGAGAAACATCCTGTAACCGCTTTGCAGCGGGAATAGTTCGACAAACCGTTTCTCCGCGATAATTAAACTGCCCTGCAGTATCGAGTTCGTAATCATCCCCACAAGTTTCAGACGAATGTGCCTGCCTTGCTGATCGACATAGTCTATCTCATCGCCGACTTTTTTCCCCAGTGCCCACACTATCGTCGTATAATCGGCAACAGCGGGCACAACCGACTTACCGAAATCCGCGTTCAGCAATGCCCACGGATTCTGCCCTGCCTCGCTCGCGATGCTGTCGCTGAATCTGAATGCGCCTGCCTGTATAAAGTAGTCCGGCTTAACGCCGAGTACTCGAGGCCTTTGTGCGCGATTCAAATTCAGGCAACTGGCGTCATCGCCGTCCTGCACGCGCAGCTGCACTATGTTTACATCGTCAAAGACGCGGGGATCAAGCCCAAGGGATTTGCGTTTCTCCCTCTCGTCAAGATCATAGACAATGGGCACGGTTGATTCTGCCAGCAGCGCAAAGCCTCCCGTTCCCGAATCTCTTTGTCCTGCTGACTGGGCCGAGCCTTTTCTGTTGGCTCCGACAGCAATTACCAAAAAGCATCCCGTCGCAAGCAGGCCTATCACCGCCAGGCTTCGCCCGCATCTTCGAGCCGTATTTTTCAATGCCAGCACCGGAAGCGATCTTAAAGACCCCGCCCGACCCAGGCGCAAATTCTTCAACAAATCCCAGGCAACTGCCAGTTCGGCAACCAGCAACAGCCCTCCTGCAGCGAAAAACACGGCAGCCAGCGAACGCGAACGCAACACCAGCATCAAGCCAATCAACACTACAGCGACTCCCGCTGAGCCAATAGCTATCCATAACCCAGCTCTTGCAATTTTGGCCTGTTTGAAACCAAAGTACTGACTGCTCAGATCAACCAGAAGCTCATGCGGAGGACGCGACAACTGTCTGTGCAAGGTAATTGCCATAGCAAACATCGATACAACCCCAGCCGTAACAGCCGACATCAGAATAGTCCTGGTTTCGGCGTGAAAGTAAATCGAAGATCCAGCAACAGCGCCGCTCCAGAGAGTCCTGAGACCATAAATCATCGTTCTCGTATAAAGCGGCCCGGCAAATGCTCCGACAATCGAGCTGAAAACCGCAATCAGCCCCGCCTCAAAAATGAAAATACGCCTGACCTGTTTTTTCCTAAAACCGCAAGCCATAAGTATACCGGCCTGGGTACCGCGTTTCTCGACGTTGAAAACAAAAATCAAGCTCAGCAGAACAACCGAGGCAATTATCAGAAAAAAGCTCATCCCCAGAAAAAGCCCCCCGAAGTCCGTCCCCTGCGTCTGCGCCTTTTGCCCCTGGTCGCGAACAGGAACAAAATACAGTCCCAGTTCTGCAGGCTCAAGGCCTTGCAGAATACGCTGTTCCAAATCCTCTGCGGTTATCCGGTCAGGAGAATACCGTATAGCGGTGAGACTGCCGAATCTGTTAACCCAGATTTTCTGCCCGGCAGAGAGCGTAATAAAGGCCTTTGGTGTGCCTTTGAAATCATTCCAGTATTGCTCATCCTTTTCCCTGATCTTTTGAAGCTCTATCGGTATACCCGGCTTAAAATCCCGACAACTGTTCATATCAGCAAGACCCGGGAAATCCGGCGTCAGTGACGAATCAGCCGTCGTATCATTTAATTCAACAATTGCCTTTACATGAAATCGGGCACTGTGCCGCTCCAGCCTGCGCATCTCGCCAGCCGCAAAATAATTTACATCGATAACATCCCCCGCTTTGGCTCCAAGATCATCGGCCAGCCACCTGCTGATTATAATCTGATCATCATTCATATCCAACGGCACGATCGAATCCTGGGCATCGGATGCCGACATCGCTGCGACAAAAGAATAAGGAGTTGCCTTGCCTGCCAGTCTCAATTCATTGACAAAGTACGTCAGAATCGCTGTGGGATTTTCACAGGCATTTACTGCCGATCGGGCAAGCGGCTGCTCGATAAATATCCGATCGCTGCGTATTTCAAACATGCCCTGCAATCCAGACTGCCGAATGTTAAGCTCCAGGTCTTCAATTCGAACAGCCTCTTTCAGAGCCTCGCCTGCCCGCTGTTCGTCTGCCTCGCCGACAAGCAGCATATTCGCTCTGCCCTGTCGACCAAGCTGCCTCTGAAGCCACCCAAGAGAAATAAAAGCATTTAGTGGAGTCCTCTGGTCGGCATCGAGGCTGAACCTGCCGAACTGCTCCGGCGAGGCTGCCTGCAAAACAGGCAGGCGAAAGGCGATTGTATTGTCAGCGTCCGGACTAAGCGGTATTTCCGGTGACATAACCTGCGAAGCTGCCAGCCGAACCAGTACTTCATCACCCTGCTTTACATTGAGTTTTTCTGCCAGCGAATCGTTCAGCACGATTCCTATGCTGTTATCTTCACCAAAAGGATCCTGCCCAGCGAATTTGAAAAACCGTCCGTCCACGCCAAACAGCCCGATCCTGCCGGCGGTTCTGCTGCCGTCCTCATTGGTAATCATCGCTGCGGCGTGTAAAACCGGCGCAACATCTGTTTTCAGTTTCACCGCAAGATCATCAGCCAGAGCCTGCCGGAAAAATCTTCCATTGTCCGGAACAGCCAGCTTAACCGAGCCTAATCTGGCATCAAGCTGTCTGATAAGACTATAGCGAACCGAATCACCAACACACAAAGCACCTGACAATATCGCCGCAGCAACAATTGCCGTCAGGCAAAGTGCTACATTGGTTCGCCAGTAAAAAACAAGGCTTCTTTTCAGAAGTCCCACAAGGTTCATTCGTCCTCGGCTCCGCTGCTTAACAGGCCGTCTTTTAACTGCAGCACACTTCCTGTGCGCTTGGCAAGCGACATGGAATGCGTTACAACTATAAGCGCAACATTTTCCGCCTGATTCAGCCCCATAAGCAAATCAAAAATACTCTCTGCCGTATCCCTGTCCAGCGAGCCGGTCGGCTCGTCAGCCAGCAGAAGTTTCGGAGTGTTGATCAATGCCCTTGCCACCACAACCCGCTGTCTTTGTCCCACCGAAAGCTGACCGGGCCGATAATCAATCATTTCGTGCAGACCAACTCGCTTCAGAAGCTCAAACGCCCGCTTTTCAAACTGCGCCGACAAACCGCCATTGCGCCGCACCAGCGTCGGAACCAATACGTTTTCAAGAACCGTACACTGCGGCAGAAGATGGTGAAGTTGAAATACAAATCCTATCTGTGTGTTTCTTATACAGGCGAGTTCTTTATCATCCAGAACCGCCAGGTAGCGCCCCTGAAAAACAACCTTCCCCCGTGACGGCTGATCCAGGCCGCCGATGATATTCAACAGCGTGCTTTTGCCGCTGCCTGACGGGCCGACGACGGAAATTGTATCACCCTGATTTATCTTCAGGCAGACACCTTTAAGCACCTCAGCGGTCGCGCCTCCAGTTGGCGAGCGATACTCCTTTCCAACGTCGATAAGCTCCAGCATATCAATCCCCTGAAAAATCCCGCAAGACAGTTTCATACACGCGGAGCAATTCCGCAGCATTTCGTTTAATATCAAATCTTTCAAACACAGCCATGCGCCCTTTTCTTCCCAGTTCAGCGGCCTGATCTGCATTCAGCAACAAGTGTTCTATCGTCCGGGCAAGTGTTGAAGCATCGTTGGGTTCATAGAGTATAACACCACCGGTAATTTCGGACAACTCAGGAAATACCCCGCTTGCAGGAGCAACAACCGCACCAGCCGCAGCAAGTGCCTCCAGCGCATACATTGCATACGCAGCAGGGTATCTTTCCGGCACACAAAGAACACTCAATGTGCTGAGAAATTCAGCCCGGTGGATGGAATCAAAGGCAGTTGCAAAATCCACATCGCCTTCCAAACGCACCGATTCCAGTTTTTTGTGCAACTGCCTGATAAATCCCGTGTCCGCTCGCGTCTGACCCCCTGCTATCCGCAGCTTCACATCAGGCAGATTGCCGTTGCGTTTTATCTTTATAAATGCATCAATGAGTATGTCCAGCCCTTTGGCAAAACACATTCGTGAAAGAAAACCTATCGTCGGCAAGCCGGACTTCCGTTCAGGCAGCGAACGATAATCATTCAACGATATACCAGGCCGAATGATATGGACCTTCTCCGGCGTCAGGGCCAGCCTTGCCTGCATTACATCTGCATAATACCTGCTCACCACAACAAAAGCGTCGATATCACCGGCACGCTGTGCAAGTAATCGCCAGGCCTGTTTTGAGTATGCTCCACCCAGCCCGTCGACAAACCCATCCTCATCCTGCAGAAGCGATACTACCGGACAGCCAAGCACATCCTTGATCCGCCGTACCAGGCCCGCTAATAATACATTCGACAGGCACACCATGTCAGGCCTGTTTGCCGGCTCAGCAAGCCATTCAATAAGTCTGCTCAGCTCTTTTTTCTGCCTGCCCTGTTCGCCTGAGAGCATCGAAATTGTCATCTCGCCAAGGTCGGATGCCCTTGTCATACCCGCACGTGAACCAATCCATCGTAAAAAGCCGGGCCGATCAAAGATACCATCAATCCACCGGGGAGTTTTGCGAAAAACAGTCATTTTCTGCTGCAGAAAAACATTGACTCCCCCGAAAAATATCGGCGCTGCGCCATCCGTCAAATTCTCCTCAACAGGCAATGGAAGATACATCGGGATCATTATAATATCGGCACCACATCTGCGAAGAGCTTTCACCAGAGCCAGATCACGCAGACAGTTTTCACAATAAAAACCACCTCCGGAACCCGGTGTTATCTGTGCGATTTTCATCTGAAAGTTTCTCCGCTTTACAACCGCGGACCGAACGCATAGAGCCACCCGTCGTCACTGCCCACCACAAGCACAGGTATCAACAACCCTGCCTTATCCTGCAATGTCGCAACAGCAGGCGACGAGAAAATCGCCCCTCCGATCTGATAAGACCAGATGACCTTGCCGTTTTCAAGATTCAGCATATAAACCCTCCCATCCGCCGAACATGCGACAACACAATTATTACAGATTACCGCCGAACTGTCAACTTCATCAAGCGTCTGAAACGTCCAGATCCGTTTGCCTGTAACCGCATCAAGACAGTGAATACGATTGTCCCTGCTGCCCACGACGACAATCCTGCTGTTCACGGCAGGTGATGAAAAAAACGGTGAATCACTATCAGTGTATTTCCAGACTATTCTGCCGCTGCGCAGCTCAGCACAAAGAAATTGATTATCGAAGTTCCCGATATAGATTTTGCCGTCAACAACCGCAGGCGACGCAGCAATGTAAGAACCGGTTTCAATCTGCATAATCACCGCTCCGTCAAGAGCTGATATGATGTGGATTTTGGCATCGCAGCCGCCGAAGATCACCGTATTATCGCTTACTGCCGGGGAACCATTTATGTAGCTGTCACTCTGATAAGTCCAGACAGATTTGCCGGAAGCAGAATCGATGCAATAGGCTTTGCCGTCATAACTGCCGACAAAAATATAAAGCCCGCCTCCGGAAATCTTCAGCCAATTTGCTGCTCCGATGATTTTGCCGCCGGTTTCATATTTCCATTTTAACTCGCCGCTTGCGGCATCGAGCGCATATAAAAAAGCATCCGAAGAACCGACCAGAACCGTATCATCAACCACACATGCCGGAGCCTCGACAGGTCCATTAGTTTCATACGTCCATATTTTCTCACCTGTGCCGAGGTCAAGGGCGTATATCCTGTTGTCATTTGAGCCGATAAAAACACGGCTTTTGTCAATAACAGGTGAAGATTTGACAGCCGCACCTGTTTGAAATTTCCACAAGAGTCTCATCGTCTCAGGCAGGGAGATTTTACTGACACCAGAGAGGTTATGCCCGCCGCGGAATACAGGCCAGTCAAGCACAGCCCCGATATAGTAAGAATGAAGTTTCTGCCCGGAATTACGATCGTGTCTGGTTTTTAGAGCGTCGATTAAAATGCAGGCAGCGACCACACATACTGCTGCAACACACACAGCAGCCAGAGTTTTTTTAACCATAACGGTCACCCAGGAACCCTTTTCTATCTACAGACAGATTGGAGGTTTGCCCTGCTGGTCCCACTTGCGCGTCTGGTAATACAGGCTCAGCATTTTTTCGTACTCATCTCGGTCGCAGACTTTCCCAGCCAGCGGGCCGCTGTGTATCGGCACAAAAGTTCTCTCCGGCGGATAGTCGTCCTCGCGATTGACTCCCAGCTTTACATTGATCGCACGCGTCATGTCGTACAGATTCCTGGATTTTTCCAGAAGCTGCTCCAGGCTGTATTTCCTGCCTACCACCGCGCTGTACAGGTCGGCATAAAAATCCTCGTGAAAGCCCAATTCAATCCATGGCAAACGGCACACGCCGAACATATCGAACAGAGAACGAATATGCTGATGGTAAATCACCAGGTCGACCTTTTCTTTTATCCCCCATGATGCACCCGCTTCCAGCTCTTTGCCCACCGTCCATGCGCGTGTATGGTGAGCACCGATATCACTTGTCCCGTAGGCAAGCGCCATCGAAGCAGCGCCCCGGCAGTCATACGCCGACTGCTCCAGGCCCTTTACGTGCAGCACGATCGGCTTCAACTGCGGCCAGCGCTGCAGAACACCGCGAGAACCCAGAGCAATTGTTGCCCCGACGGACTCACAACGGGCGATCTGATCAATCAGTTCCAGTATTCTTTCTTCATCCCCCCAGGTTACAGGCTTACCGTCAAGATCATCAATTGTCAGCAGGTCCTTTTCATACCCTTCAATAACAGCGGCAATAAGGTTGCCGGTCGATATCGTATCAAGACCAAGATCGTCACAAAGATAATTGCCCCGAAGCACAAAGGCGAAATTATCGATGCCCACATTGGAGCCCAGCATTGCTGCTGTTTCATATTCCGGGCCTTCAGTTACGGTGCCGGCGTATTTACCCTCTTTTACAAGATTGATGTTGCCGCAGCACATCGGACACGCAAAACAAGCCGTATTACCAATCTTATAATTCGCTTCCATTGTAAAGCCGTTTATCTGCTCAGCCTTTTCGTAATGAGTGTCCCGGAAATTATACGCGGGCAGAAAACCCATCGTATTGGCGTAATCGACCACGCCCATTAAGCCCTGACGATGCCAGAAATTCATCATATAGTGTGACCCAAGCTCCTTGTATGCCTGTGTCGAGATTTCGACCACCCTGGAAAGGTCCGCGACGGGCAGATCGAGATGGCCTCGAACCACTATCGCCTTTAAGTTCTTGCTGCCCATCACCGCCCCGATACCGGTTCTGCCGGCATTTCGGCTCCATTCACTCGTCACACACGCAAAACGCACCAAGTTTTCACCGGCAACACCTATCGAGGCGACCTTCACGTCATGGTCGCCGATCTTTTTACGAATGCGGCCTTCCGTCTCGAGGTTTCCCATGCCTTTCAGCTCCGGACAGGGTACTATGCTCACCGATTCGCCGTCGATAAACAAATAACTCAGCTCGTCGGCCCTGCCGCGAATCTCCACCGCGTCATAACCTGCCTGACGAAGTTCAACACCAAAGCTGCCACCCATACTCGAATCACCAAACAGCCCCGTTGCCGGCGAAATGGATGCAAACGAGTTCTTCCCCGAGCTTGGCATGTAAACACCCGTCAACGGCCCCGCTGCGACAACGAGAATATTTTCCGGACCAAGAGGATCGATCCTGCCGTACTTTTTCAGGTTGTCCCACAACAATTTTATGGCAAAACCTCTGCCGCCAACGTACCTTTCGGCAAATTCGTCATCAATAGCCTCAACATTGCTGTTTCGTTTCGACAGATCCACGTGCAGGATTCTTCCGAAATATCCTCCCTTATGCGTTTTCATTTTCACCTCCCGCCTGAGCCTGCTGCGCAGCATTGTTGTCTGCGTAATGCAGCCTCTTGCGTTCGCCTTTTTCCATGTATTCGATCTCTTTCATGTGAGCATACGACAAAACGTTACTCAGCCGGTGCGCCTGACCGAAAACATGCTCGGGGATAAACACAATAGCACCTGTCGGACACATCTTAGCACACTGAGGCTGACCGTTGTCTTCGCACAGGTCACATTTCAAAGGCACATCAATATCTGAATGAACATACATCGCCCCGAAAGGACACGCATCGACACATGCATGACAGCCTACACAGTCATCCGGATTAATCCTGACAACACCATTTTTTCTGTAGATCGCATCAGATGGACATGCGCTCATGCACTTTGCATCCCGGCATTGATTGCAGACAACCGGCATTCTCACCACCGGGTGCGGATACACGGTGGCAACCCGCACGCGGGCCTTTTTCGGGTTATTCACTCGTTGGCGATGAACCGCGCAGGCTATCTCGCAGATCCTGCAGCCGGAGCATTTTTCCGGCACAACTGCCAACTTCTGCCTCATTGCGGTATTCTCCTTCCAATTTCGCTACAAACTTTCAATAATACCAAAATCAAAATCACAATAAAAGGGCACTTCGAGAAATATTTGTCTTATGACCACCGACAATATCCCCACAAAGGGGCATTTTACCGTTTGTAAACAAGCTCTTTTTTCTCACCATTATTTTCTCGAAAACAACTCCTAAGTCCTTAAATTAACTTGACTTATATATATTTGCAAACTATAATAATTAGTGTCCTTATGATAGAAAGTTCAGTTGTCCGAAGCGAAACAAGAGTAATGTTGTCGGCAAGACCGGCAAGGAGTACGTGGATGGAAGGCGCTTGGAGAAAAATTTCAACCTTCGGAGTAGTTCTTATGGCCAGGGTAAACTTGACCGACCTACTTGAATTTGTAAGAAACTGGCTTTTTATAAACTGAATTGCTGATATTCATTGCAACAGGGCCAGCCGTTGCTTATCTCCGCCTGCCGCTGACGCGGGTAATAAACAAATCCCATCCTGCTGTAACCCAATCCATACTCTTCTTCACCATGCCTGCAAAGCCTTCCTATGCCTTCATGGCTTCTAAACAATTTTTTCAACCAGCTTACGGTAGGTTTTTGACTATTCAGCGCAGCGTATGAAGAGCGTATATTCTCTGCACGCTTATAAATATTAGGATGCTCTATCCCTCCCTCTGTACGCCATTTCTCCAGTTTTTCATCGAGAGAAAAATTGGTTGTAAAATTTAAGTCCGGCTCACATTGCCTCGCCAGAACGTAAGGTCCGGTTTTGTCTACCACAGCCATATTGCCTTGAGCATCAATAAAGTTCATCTGGTATCCGCCGCTTTCCGGAAGTACAGAAGGAAGCGATTTTATAAATTCCACCGCTTCAGCAACCCCGGCACAGTTGTGAAGAACGAGCTTGGGTATAAAGTGAACCGGAATCCCCGGTGCAAATGGTTTGCGGGCGACTCTTGCGGTCGAAGCCAGGTTGCTGGAGCCTACAGCAAGACCTTTCTCGTTAACACCGGTACTTGAACACCACATCGAACACATCGCTTCGCCAAGTATAGCGTAACCATTTTTCGGATATGTTTTTGTGACATAGTAAATATCTTCTCTGCCGATATCAAGGTTCTGGCCTAACACAGGTCCGGCATCACTATCGCGAACAGCAGCAGTGGTGCAGAACAATCCCTTGCCGCTCCAAAGCACCGCATAGTGGTTCATAAGCCACACCTTTTCTTCCTCGACCCCGCTGCCTGCAGCAATCCCGTCAAGCCGTTCGACAATGCCAGGATTCACCTTTTCAAGATTTTTGCGAAGCCATTCATAAGATGCCTGATATTTGCATTCCGGCGTACCAAACTGACCTGCCATTCTCGGAAGCATAAAATTTTCCCACAGATCAGCTATATCCGCCGACGTGGCGCTACCGATTTGTCTTCCGATTTCATAATCGCTTCCCCTCACCGACAAGCAGAAAAAAGGATCGCCTTCTTTACTTATAACTTTTTCCATAACATTTCCTTAGCAAGATAAACGAGTGGTTGTACACATTCGTCATAGCCTGTCAATCCTGGTTCACGCGTTCCAGAACGTATCTGCGAACTTTAGGCTTGCTTAATTCCTTTCTGGTTCTTTGTGCAGTTTCAATAGCCTCACCGGCTTTTTTCAGTTCCTTTTTGTCATTGGTATCATATGCCGCGTCGCTGCCGACCCAGCCTATATTCTTGCACAAAACCTTCCTCCATTTATAATACCTGGCTTCATGAAGCTTTTTTGTCGCCTCTGATACTTCTTTCGAGTGCATCATTTCAGGCAGGAAAACGCGCCGGCACAGATTGGTTCCTTCCTGCCATGCGTTTGCATCAAGAGTAACAATATGTCTGTCATCAACAACGAGCTTGTAATTGCCAGGCTTTAAGTTCTGAATCCTGAGCACATTTCGGTTGAATCGGTCGGTCAGATCCAGCATTTCCCCTACAGGTTCGGTTTGTTCATAGGCAGGCATCGGAAGTGCCGTGTCAAGCCGGTTAAAGCTCATCTGTTTGCCATCAAAGCTCAAATCCGATATCTTCGTGCTGCGCACCTCAGTTGCCTGCACAGCCTTTGCGTCGATCACAACGTACGCAACTTCCGAAGGAGCGTTAAGCCCTTGAAGTATAAACGCCGCCATCGCCAACTGGCCGGGCCCGTATGGATGCACCGCATCACCTGCTCTTGACATCCTGAATTCAGCGCCGTGACGTGCACGACCTATCGCGAGGAGTATGCTATATGAATTATTCAAATCGATGTAAGTGCACTGGTTCACCTTCGCTGCCGCCAGCATCCCCAGGGAAAACTCCCGCAGGACTTCCGGATAATAGGACATTTCATAAACCTTTTGATCTCCCGAATGCAGCAAATTCTGCTGCTGTGCAAGGTCGTAGGTCGGCGGAGAAACGAAAACCACACGGGAGCCTATGGCCTTTAAGTCTTTTGCCATGCGGTCGAGGTAATAAACATATTCCTCAAACCTGGCTTTATCAAACGGGACATACCAGGCATCATTCATTCCCAGGCAGATAATCACAACGGTCGGCTTGAGAGACAGACAATCTCTTTGAAACCTGCCGTAGTAATGTGCCATATCTCCTCCCCAGCCGCGATTCCAGACCTGGACGTCCCAATTTGGATGCCGTGTAACAATGAAATCCTCTATAATCTGCGGATATAACTGATTATCCGTGATGCTGTCACCGTAGATCACCACACGGTCGCCATCATGAATCAAAAAATCATCAGCAGCTACGGCACTATCAACAAATAAAGCCGCAACAAACACGAAACAATACCCTATACATAAAACGTTCTTTTTCATCTTTCACTCCATGGATAATTTATTTAGTCTTTGGCAAAATCAACGCCGCGGACCAGTCCTGAAAACTGGTCATAGTAAATGCCGTTGGGTCCCACCAGCAAGGATTTGTGTACGCGACGGTTGACATGCCGAGGTCCGTCTGACGCTTCAATTCTTCACCCGGATAAGGGCCGAACGATATCGAAAAGTGCTGCATCGACCATTGCGACGACGGGTATGTACCGCTGCTGACGCTAGAATCACCCTGTTTGAATATGCCACGTTGCGAGCCCCATGCGTAAAGAAAATCGTTCTCGCCGCTGTAACCAAGCTTCGGCAGAACCGGGCAGCGAACCTGCGATACGCCTGCCCGCGGCAGCTTGGCGTCAACCGCGCTTCGCCATCTGGTCCTGCTGTTATCGGCATTGAACACTATTGTTATCTCGGCATTAAGCTCTCCCGGCATCTGGCGCACCTTGAGTTCACTTTTTTTCTGTTTTGTGATCTTGTCCCCTTCAAACGTATGAATATCCACGAATTTGCCGTCCTGATGAACATAAGTCCGCATCCCGTTCGGATCATGAAACTCTGTCGCCCCTGCCGACATCAAACAGAACATCCAGTAATCTTCGCTGCTCCAGTCAATCTCAAATGGATTCCTGATGAATACCTGCACATCGACTGTATCTTCGCCTTTGTGCACCTCGCCCCCAAAATCACACCGAAGCTGATGCTTGCGGTCCTCAGACACCTCCTTTCTTCAAACATTTTATTCAAAACTCATACCCATTTAAACCTCAAAGGTTTGACTCGGTCTGCCACACGCTCAACTTCCAGCTTGAATAACCGGCCTTCAATCCGGCCCTCCTTGTTGCCGTATCGGATAAGCTGCCTGACCGCTTCCTGAACCACCATATCGGGCACAACATCACAGAACATCATCTCGTCTCTGCTGAGCGGCCAGGCCGAATGATAGCGCCCGATGCCCACAAACAAAACATCCTCCTGGGCGATACCCTCCCGTCTCATATGACGCAATATTTCTCTAAGGTGGCCGCCCGTACCCACTATCACACAATGCTTACTGCTGCCGTTTTGAACCATCTGCCCGATAACATGTCCGCATTCGGAAGCATGACATATATTGGCGAGCAACATTTGCGGTTCTGCGCCACATTCAAAAATGCCCCGCTTGTAACCACAATATAACTCTTCCATATAACAATTAGAACCTTGACCGTGTCTAACCTCATCCATTACATACCATACCGGCCCATGATCTAACTCAAGCAGTGATTGTGTGATCTTATATGTCATACCTTCAATGTCGTGATCAACCACGGCAACTCCGTAGTCACAGTGGCTGCCTATAACTATCATAGTAACGTCACATGCGAGCAGTTGTTCCATAATCTCATCACTAAGATTACCGTCGACTATCGCGCCGCGAACAGTCCGATCACGAAGCGCGAGGGGTATATTCCCTTTGACAAGCTCTTTGTGGTTTGCTCCACAGAAAGTTATGTGATAACCGCTTTTTTCTGCTTCGCTCGATGCCACACGAAGCGAACGAACTGTCCATGAATCATCAACCTCTGTCTCCGGCGTCCCATCAACCATTACTATGGCGATATCTTTGCGAAGCACCATCCGCTTTGTCTCGCTGACCTTTTTCCAGTCTGCCACAAACGTACCCTTGCCCGCCGTCCGCGTTAAGTACCCCTCATGCTCAAGATTCTCTATTGCCTTGCGAACCGTGAATCTGCTGACATTGTATTTGTTGGAAATGAAATGCTCGGTGGGAACCTGCTGGCCCACACTAACACGGCCATCTTCAATCATCGACAGAAGTTCTGTCTCAATCACTCGATACTTCGGCTTTTGTCTTGGTGTTTTGTTTTCCACAGCTATCTCCTTATACCCCAAATACTGAAGAGCCTGCATAACACGAAAATCCCAAGCCGACCGTTAGCTTAGTATACATTACTGCTATCAGCTTTGTCCAGACAATTTCCCCTTTTTTCAGATTTTCCTCAATAAATTTTGCTGCCCCAAAATCACGTTTAATTCCCCAAAAAGGCGGATTATAAGTCTAAATACGACCCCGCATATCCCCTATTGTGAGCATTCTGGTACATCTTCAGGAGCAAACCCTGTCTAATGTACGTACATTAGGTCTTGTGTCTCCTGACAAAAACTTCTACAAAATCATCCCAAGCAACTACGAACAGCCTCCTCACAGCAAGAATCTGTGCGAAAAAGAACGTGGGTAAAATCAGGGTAACACACAGGTGATAACCCTCCAAACCGGGGCTCCGAACGACTCACCTGGGTCCTTCGATGTTCTATGGTGCCCGTTAACTTTGTTGCATGAGGGAAAAAGAATTTGACATCCCGATATTTTTCATGCAACATATGGTTCTATTATAATCTGTTTTATTGGTCAAATTGAAAGGATTTGCGGTGACCGACGAAAAGAAAAAGGCTGTCCAGATTGCTCTCATCATTGCTTGCTTCCTTCTGGCTGCTGGCATTACTGCTTGGAATCTCGGCTTGTTCTCGGGCCGTACTTCATACCAAACCGGTCCAAGGATCGTCGTCTGCACTAACCCGCAGTGCGGTGCGCAGTATGAGGTCAGCACCGACGAGCTGAGAAAAATGCTCATGGAAGCAAACCCTGCCGGAATGATGCCGCCGGGAGGCCCTATGGCGGGGCCGCCCGCTATGTTCTGCAAGAAGTGCGGCGAGCAGACTGCATACATTGCTGAAAAGTGCGAAAAGTGCGGCACGGTTTTTCTGCCCGATTATCAGGCCAGCGACTACATTGAAATGAACAGATGTCCATCATGTGGCTACAACAGATATGAAGAAATGAGCAAAAACCAGGACTAGCACGACACGTAGTATCGGCTATGTTTTTTTTGATGCGACTGCCTTTGTCCGGCTCACAGCAAAGTCGATTATAAGAATACATCCTTTTCAACCTCCGGGTTTATCCTGTCGGGTTGCTATCGGGGTATCAGACTGGCAAATTTATGGTATCGGGAAATTCATACTCTGCAAATTTACGTTTGGCTCTTTGCAGAATTGTTACTTCCCTGATCACTGTTGCCTGCCCTTCTGTTTGCGCAAAGTTTCAGGTTAATAATTACACCAGTTACGACCAGACCGACCCCGCTATAGCCATTGATCCCAACGGGGGGTTTCTGGTCGTCTGGCGCAGCTATCGGCAGGATGGGGATTCGGGCGGCATCTTCGCCCGGCAATTCGACGCCTGCGGAAACCCTCTCGGGCTCGAATTCATCGTCAATTCCGAAACTATCGGAAATCAGAAGGCACCCGACGCAGCAATGGATGGATATGGCAATTTTGTTGTTGTCTGGCAAGGCCCCGGTATCGATCAGGAAGACATTTTTGCCAGGCGGTTTGGCTGTAATGCTCAGCCTTTAGATACCGAATTTACAGTCAATACCTATACAGACAACAGGCAGCTAAGCCCCGCTGTGGCAATGAATCACCAGGGCAGATTCCTGGTCGTCTGGGAAAGCATCAACATCCCCGCTGATCCGAACAAGCGATCAATATGCGGGAGACTTTATGACAGTAACGGCAATAGCATCGGCAGTGAGTTTGTGATTAACAATGAAGCATCAACATGCCGTTTCCCTGACGCGGTTATGCTTGAGGACGGCAGCAGCATTGTTGTATGGGTTCGTGAAAGCACCCTAAAATCGATCTGGGTCAGGTTTGTCAACGCCGTCGGAAATACGCCGACGCTTGCGATAATGGTCAATGAAGACAACTTCACCTCACTGACCCAGCCTTCAGTTGCCTGTGATGCCGCCGGTAATTTCATTATCCTCTGGGACGGCCATGAAACAACTTACCTCGAAGACGATATTTACCTTCGCAGATTCCACTGGTCACATGCGCCGCTGGAAAATGCGGTCATTATCAGCGGCGATCCCGGACAACAGTCTCTGCCCGCTGCAGTAATGGCTCCCGACGGAAGGTTTGTAGCGCTATGGCAAAACGAACCCAATAACGACAGTGAAACCGATATCTTCGCTCAGCGGTTTCCCACTCAAAATGAAAATATCGGCCCTGTGCTCTTTATGGGCACTCAGTTTCAGATAAATCCATACAGCAACGGCAGCCAGCAATACCCGGCTGTGGTCATAAATGATTCAGCCGATTTCGTAGCTGTCTGGGAAAGCTACGCCGAGGACGGATCCGGCTATGGTATTTTCGGCCAGATCGGGTTTCTGCTCGGTTCTGCCGATTTGACAGGGGATAATTTCATAGACTTCTGCGATTTTACTTTGCTCGCAGATAGATGGCTCAATGAGCAAGTACCGCTCTACAAAGATATTTTCAATGACGGCAACATAGATACACTAGACCTTGCGATAATGGCAGATCACTGGCTCCAGCCGGCCCACTGAAACGCCTCAGCGGCACAGTTGTTTTTCAACTTCGCTGCAGATCAGTTTCAAGGCCTTATCAAGCGGCCCCGGCAGGTTGACCCCTGCCGCCATTGCATGCCCTCCGCCGCCGAATTTCTGGGCGATCTGTCGCACATCGACCGCCCCCTTGCTCCGCAGCGAGCAGCGAAACCCCCTATCGGCAAGCTCAACAAAAAGCGCCGCTACCTGTACAGAACTTATCCGCTGGCACTCGTCGATAAGGTTTTCCGTATCCCTGCCGGTTGAGCCGGTCCGGTCAAATGTTTCATGCAGGATATATTGAGTTGCTAATCTGCCGTCGAAATAAAGCTGCAGCGTATCCAGCATTGCTGCCATCAGCTTCAGCCGTGCAGGCGAAAAATTCTGGTATAATTTGCGATAGATGTTCACTGGATCGGCTCCTGTGTCGATCAGATCGGCCGCCGTTCGGTAGATTCTGCTGTCGGTGTTGCTGAAACGGAACCAGCCGGTGTCAGTTGATATCGAAACGAAAAGGGCTTCCGCGACAGGGCCGCTTATACCCCAGCCGGCATACCGGAAAAGATCAAAAACTATCTCACCGGTTGATGCCGCCCTGGTGTCTATCACCTCCACATCGCCAAGGCCGTCGCCGCTGATATGGTGGTCTATTACCAGAACTTTTTTATCAGTCTCTTTGAGCCACTCATCAAACTGCGGCAACTGAACATAGCTGTTGGTATCGATAATAATAACCAGGTCCGCTTCCTCGAAGTGACCTGCGTGCAGTTGCTCTTTGGTTATGTCGTTTCCGAGAATGGGGATTTTCTGATCAAAAAGAAATTCGTACCACTCCGGCAGCGGAGAAAGCAGCATCGGCTGAACCTTTTTACCCATCATCGTCAGCACATCACACATCGCCCTTATGCACCCGCAGGCATCTCCATCGGGACGAGTGTGCGAAGTAATCAAAACACTTGTTGATCTATTGATCAAATCAATCGCTTTTTGAAAATCACTACTGTTTACCATACCCATCCTTAATTTTGATTCTATGTCCCGCCCCAGTTCCATCCAATATTATAAAAAGAATTAATCAGAAACAAAATTGCCAAACCGATTGTGACAAAATCTTTTATCGACTTCCGTCTCTTGTATCGCACCGCGAATATAATTGCAAGCACTGAACCCTGTAAAACCAGCAAAAACAGGTAATAGGGCATTAAAACAAAAACACTGCCGGACAAAATAACCAACGCTGATACAATATGAAGGATGAACCAAAACATATTCACGGCCTTCCTGTGATTGTCTTAGAGCCAGGCCGCTCAGCCAGAATCCGGCCTGCCTTTTGACAGTCTTTTTCGATCTGCTCTGCCAGTCGCTCATGGCTTTCAAATCTCTGCTGATGCCGCAAAAACTCCACAAAATCCATCGCAAGGTATTTGTCGTAAATAACTCCAACGTCCCCCAGCAGGTGCGCTTCGATCAGCAATCTGTGTTCTTTAACGAATGTTTTTGCTCGACCGATGCTGAAAACCGCAGGCAGCTTCTTTTGAGGCCTGAAAATATCCGCGCAATTGTCGGCAATTTCGACAAATCCTGCATAGACACCTTCAGCAGGAATAATCTGATTTAACGGCTCGATATTGGCTGTAGGAAACCCGATCTGGGTTCCGATTCCGCGCCCCTCGATAACTTTGCCGATCAGCTTGTAATTTCTGCCAAGAACCGCCGAAGCCTGCGACACCCTGCCTGCCTCAAGCAGATTCCGCACCAGAGAACTCGACGCAATAGAAACACTACCATCACCCAGGTTAATCTGCTGCGCCGCTACTACCACAACATCAAAATCTCTTTCGACACCAAGCTCCTTGAGCGTCTCGATATCACCGCTCCGCCCGTATCCAAAATTAAAATTCGGGCCCTCGACAACCGCACAAGGCTGAATTGTACGCATTAAAAACTCATCCACAAAATCCTCCGGCGACAGATTCAGCAGTTCGAAGCTGTCCCTTACAACGATAAGAAAGTCCGCCCCCTGTTGTTCCAGCAGGTTCCTCTTCAGTCCCAGTGGTGTCAGCACACCCGGTGCTTTTTCAGGGTGCAAAATAGCAGCCGGATGCGGATCGAATGTCATCACCACAAGGGCTGTACCTCTCTGCTCTGCCTGGGTGCGTGCTCCCTTGATGATGGCACGGTGGCCGATGTGCACACCATCGAAATTGCCGATCGTCAGTACCTGGCCTTTAGCCACCTGATCCAACTGTTCTTTCGACTCAACTATCCTCATTTGTCCTAATTCTACGTCCAAAACAAACGCTGAACAAGTGATTATAACCAAATAAAATATTTGCAACTCAGTTGCATTTGTGTATCATGTCGGAAAATATGAAAAAATGGCTTGAACAGAGGCCCTGAATGCCTGCAATAGAGAAATTAAAACATATTGCTGTCGAGCTGAAAGGCCATGCACCTTTTACCGCTTGTGGTGCGCTTGCCGGAATAGTATTCATGCTCGTCTTTCACCGCATGGCCGCCGACCATGCGGAAAAACTATTTGTCGTTTTTCATCCTGCACACGTCCTTTTGAGCGCTATGGTAACCGCCTCTCTTTTTTCACTGCATCGAAAAGCAAAAAATCTCCTGCTGATACTGATAATCGGATACGTCGGTTCGGTAGGTATAGCAACTCTGAGCGATTCGGTAGTGCCTTACATCGGTGAAACCCTGCTCGGCCTGCACGTTCCGACACATGCGCACACCCATACCGACCATGGGCAAGCTGATAAAGACGAGGAATTCATACATAAAGTCCATTTAGGGTTTATAGAGGAGTGGTACATTGTCAATCCCGCCGCGATTCTGGGCGTATTGATCGCTTGCCTGCTGCCTCGAACCAAGCTGCCGCATGCCGCCCACGTCCTTATCAGCACCTGGGCATCGCTGTCGCACATAATGATGAATACGACCGTTGCGATAACTCCGTCAAGGATCATAGGCATTTTCATAACGCTTTTCATTGCAGTGTGGGTGCCATGCTGTATCAGTGACATTGTCTTTCCACTGCTTTTTGTCAAGTCGGATATTGAACTGAAGGGAATATGCCCGCAGCACGTGCTGCACAGCCACCCCCACGCCAAAGATTCTGCAGAGAGCCAAAAGTGAAACGAAAAATCAGATATCGCAGTGAAAAACTCCTTGAATCCACCGGTATGCGCCGGACAAAGCATAGGATAGCGGTACTGGCCGTCCTCCTGGAGAAGGGTAAACCTCTGACACAGGAACAGATTGCCCTCGCACTTGCCGACAATGCGCCAAACAAGGTGACGATTTATAGAACGCTCGATACGCTCTGCCGGGCAGAACTGGTACATAGGGCGTTTTTGCATAATAGAACCTGGTATTTTGAGTCTGCCCATCACTGTGATGAGCGCCGGTGTCATCCGCATTTTACCTGCAGAAGTTGCGGTAACACTCACTGCCTGACGCAGATTTCACTTCCCCCCCTTGTCAGCGGCCTGCACAAAGGTTTTATTATCCATCGCCAGCAGGTCCGGCTTGACGGCCTGTGTCCGGACTGCAGCAGCCTTCAAATATAAAAACTTTAGACGGAACATACAAATTGCGATAATATGATCCTATGAATTTATATCCGTTCAAGTTTGAACCAATCTATAAGGAGCGCATCTGGGGCGGCAGAACACTCGAGAAGTTTTTTGCAAGGCGCCTGCCACCCAACAGAAAAATCGGCGAAAGCTGGGAACTTGCGGATTTGCCTGAGGACATATCCGTCATCAGCAACGGTTTTCTGGCGGGCCGGACGCTGCGCAGCGCTATAGAACAATACCCGCGGCAGATTACCGGTAACACGGGTTTTCTGCCGCCTTTTCCCCTTCTTATAAAAATTCTTGATGCAGCGGACATTCTCAGTGTGCAGGTTCATCCGGATGCGCAGACCTGTCAGCGTATGGGCAAGGGGCACCCGAAGACCGAGTGCTGGTACATTATCTCAGCAGAAAGCAACGCTGTCATTTACAAAGGCCTCAAACCCGGCACAACAAAAAACCAATTCGCTCGGGCAATCGAGAACGGCACTACCGCCGAGCTGCTCAACAAGGATCGGGTACACAGGGGCGAGTGTCACTTTCTTCCCGCTGGAACTGTCCACGCGATAGGAGCAGGCCTCTTAATCGCCGAAATTCAACTTCCTTCCGACACCACTTACAGGGTTTTCGACTGGAACAGGACCGACCCAGATGGAAAACCAAGACAGCTCCATATCGAAGAAGCACTGCAAAGTATTCATTTTGATCCTTCCGGCGATGATCTTTCCGTTCGAAACGAAGGACGATTGGCAGATTGTGCATATTTCAAGATCGACAAAGTCTGTCCTGGTCTGGGCAGGCCCTTTACCTTAAACAAGGGCATAATGAAAGTACTGATAATGATTACCGGCAAAGGGAAGATTACCGCTGACAAAACCGAGCCTGTGGCATTTACAGCAGGCGACACATTACTTCTGCCAGCAAATTTTGCCGGCACTATTACATGCGATAGCCGGACGCAATACCTGGCTGTTACATTATAGACCTCGATAATTGCAAGCAGAACCAGTAGTTCTACGGTTCTCTGAGGAGTATTTCTTTCGCTATTGGTTGTAAACAATTATTGACTATTCATCCCGAATGGTTAAAATAACTCCCACTATTGCGATGTTGGGTAGTGGGATACAGATATGCTGCTGGGAGAAAAGGGAATTGTTTATATCCCGAACTGTAACAACTAAGGGGTAATGTGCTCTCACATGTTGACAAGCCGATATAACGTTTGAAGGCCGGCTATTCTGCAAGACCTCAACGATACCGGATACATAAACAGCATCTATGATTTCTGCAAACTGTCACTATGTGGAACCGTACAAGGTGTAAATATAGAATCTGTGGATTGAAGAAAGGAACAATGTAATGACCAGATTAAGTTGCATCACGGTATTATTTCTTACGGCTCTCTTAGTTTTCGGAGGGTGCACTCGGACCACAAGCGAAAAGGCCGCGGATGTCAACGATCAGGCGCCCCAATTTACACTCAATAGTTACGACGACACTACGGTTGACCTGTCACAGTTCAGAGAAAAAATCGTGGTGCTCGAATGGTTTAACTACGAGTGTCCTTTTGTGAAATATCATTACGAGCAGAAAAAAACCATGATCGAACTGGCTGACAAGTTCAGCAAACACGAAGTTGTCTGGCTTGCTGTTAACAGTACCAGTCATGCAGCCGTCGAGGAAACCCGCCGGTTTGCAGCGGACCACAAGATCACCTATCCGATTCTGGACGATCGCACCGGCCGTGTCGGACGCGCATACGGCGCTGTCGCCACACCCCACATGTTCATTATTGACCATAACGGAATCATTGTATACAGCGGGGCTATTGACAACGCGCCACTGGGGGAAACCGCACAGCCTTATGTCAACTATGTCGACAAAGCCCTTATGGAACTTACTGCCGGCGGAAAGGTCGGCATCCCCAAAACTAAGCCTTATGGGTGCTCCGTGAAATATGCCCAGACAAATTAATTATGTTGCCCCCTGCTGCGCTTCTCTTGTATATCAATCTTCCAGATATATTTCTGCGTCCGAAAAACAACTATGCAGAGAAACACTATTGAACCACACAGAACAACAACAAGCAGCTTTTCTATCCAGCCCGTTCCAAAAAAAATTATCAGGCAGTTCAGAACGATAAACGCTATCCTTATCTCGGTAGGCCCCACCCCAAGGTAAGTTATCTTGAACTGCGACGTCGCTCCGAACGACAGAAATGAACTTGCCATAAAACACCCGAACACGGGGATCAGCAGATAAACAATATCCCTGCTCAAACCTTCAACCAGGAACGAATACCCCACAAATACCGCTGCCATGAAAACAAAATCCAGAAAATGGTCCATATAATACCCCCACTTTGGAATCCCCGTATCCCGATACCTGCCGAGCGCGCCATCAAAACAGTCAGTGAACCATTGCAGAATTAACATCAGCGACGACAGCCACAGCCAGTGAATATTCCCCCTGGCAAGATAACCAAATACTACAAGCCCTGCCGAAAACAAAATCGTCATCAGCGTCAGGTGATACCCCTCGATCCGTCCCGGAAACCTCTGCACATTGCTGTCGATAAACCTGCGCTCCGCCTTTGCAAGCAGCGTCCGCATCACCAGTTTCTTATCGCCTCCGAATTCCTTTTCACTCATAATTGCCCCTCTTTCTAATATAAATAAATCCACTGAATCTGCCCCCAGTACTTACATCCTGCGGCTATTATAATAGCAATCCCTGCACGAATTTCAACAATATCACCTAAAGCACATATCTACACCGCGAATCGAACCGGAATTGATTTGTAATACATTGTTATAGCGGTTATAATAATAAATATGGGAAGATACCCGATATTTCTGGATATGACCGGACGTAGGGTCGTCCTGATCGGTGGAGGCCGCGTTGCATTTCGAAAAGCACAAGCCCTGCTTGATAGCGGCGCAAGACTTGTAATTATCGCGGAGCACTTCGATAAACTCTTCGAAGCCATCGCCAAACTGAAACAGGTCGAACTTGTTGAAGCCAGGTACTCCGGCGAGTACCTTACAGGTGCTTTAATGGTAATTGCCGCCACAAACGACAATCTCCTCAATGAGCGTATATTCAACGACTGCAGACAGGCCGACATTCTCTGCAATATTGTTGATGCCCCAAGTCATTGCGATTTCTTAGTACCAGCCGTGGTCAAACGAGGCAATCTGACCTTCGCTATCAGCACTGAGGGCAATTGCCCTGCCTATGCGGGTCATATACGCAAAAAGCTGGAGAAAATATTCACCGAAGAGCATGGCCGGTTTCTCGCCGAACTGGAAAAACTGCGTCAGCAGATCTTCGCAATAGTCCCCGACAAATCTGAACGCAAAATTCTGCTCGGACGCCTTGCTGACGACGAGTCATTCGATTACTTTATAGAAAAGGGCCCGGCTGCATGGAACAACCGGGCCGATCAGCTCATCAAAAAAGCCCCCACTACTTGCTAGGGCTACACTTCAATCTTTTCAACTATCACATGCAGAAAACTTTGCCTGTGTCCGATCCGCTTTTGGCTATTTTTACGCCTTCGCCGATACGCCGGGTAGATCTTCGGGCCTCTGACGACACTATCTTCAGCGCTCGTCTGGAATCTGGCAACTATCCTGGCACCTTCAACATATGGCGTACCGATCTGCACTTTCTCACCATCAGCAATAAATAAAACTTTGTCAAGAACGACAGAATCGGCATCCGGCGCAACTTCCGTCAATTCTATATCCAGACTGTCCCCCTCAGATACCAGGTATTGCTTCGAACCCTGCTCTAACACTGCATACATTTCAAAACTCCCATGTTGTACCATCGAACCAAACTTAGTCAAACATGCTAAATGTTTCCCACTATCTTGTAAAGCAAATAATCATTATTTTTAGCTCTATTGTTGCATAAACGCCGAAAATCCGGCAAAATGTTTGTTTTACGGGAGCTTTATCATGGATATTGCGATGATTAACGACGATTTGCTTCCTGCCAAAGACCTTCCATCGGCGCATCTTGACAGAGGCACATTCTTCGGTGACGGCGTTTATGAGGTTATAAGAACCTGCAACCGCAGGATCTTTGCCCTCCGGGAGCATCTCGACAGGTTCCAAAGAAGCCTCGCGGCGATCGAAATTAGCGGCATTGACATGAATCTCATCAGATGCCGGATTGAAAAGGCATTGGACGCCGCCGATATCCCAGACGCAAAAATCTATTTTCATGTCACAAGGGGTTCAGAACCGCGCAGCCACGTGAATCGGAACGATCTCCAGCCGAATTTCTTTCTCACTGTAAGCGATCTGCCGGATGTCCGCATGCAGAGGCAAAGCGGCATTGCCGTTTCAACATATCCTGACTGCCGCTGGAAAAGATGCCACATAAAGTCACTTAACCTCCTGCCCAACATTCTTGCCAAGCGCGACGCTGCCAGAAAAGGTTGTGACGAAGCAATATTTGTTGATGAAAACAATTTGATCACGGAAGGTGCAGGCTCGGCATTTTTCGCTGTGACGAATTCCTCTCTCCAGACCGCACCGCTCACCGCAAACATTCTGCCCTCGATCACGCGAGAATATGTCATCAAAGCTGCTAAGCAAATCGGCATACAGGTCATCGAAAAATCCTTCACTCCCGATCAGGCCGCTAAAGCTGATGAACTCTTTATCGCAGTAACTACAAAGGACCTGCTGGGCACCGTTTGTTTCAACGGGGAAAAAATCAGCAGCGGAAGGGTCGAAAATATAACCACTTCGCTGTATAATCGGTATATCAGTTATCTTCAGGCATAATAATTATTTGCCGGCTCTATACCCCAGAGCAGCCTCAATCCTCTGTTATAAGTATGGCTGCTTTTGAAACGGCGGTCTTAGGAAACGAAAGTAATCAGTTGTCCACGCCTGACACAGGGAAAACTAACAGGCGGCGGTGGGATTCGAACCCACGAATAACGGTTTTGCAAACCGTCGCCTTAGGCCGCTTGGCTACGCCGCCAACCTCTTTATTTACAATACCTTACGGCAATCTCTAATAGGTCAAAAATCCACTTGTGCTGCGAATTATGCTGATAGCGTTTCAAACCTTATCACAAATTCAGACTATATATCATTTTCAGGCTGTTTGTCAATACGGCTCTTAGGCTAATTGTTTTTTGTATCTGTATTTAGTACACTGTACAACAATATTAGCCTCTGAGACAAAGTGTGTTAGAGTTTTTCGTGTCTCCTCTTCCCTAAAATCACTCCTGAAGCCTCTGAGATGTCTCAGGAAGACAAATCTCTTCTTTCCCCGCCCCTTTTTCCTCGTCCAAAATTCCTCACGTCCTAGAGAACACCTGAGAGCTTGTGGGAATATCTTGCAATTTTTCATTAGCCAATCGACGGGACTGAATTGACTGCCGCTTTTTGTTGTTCTGTCAACATACCGGTGTAATACCGTTCGTTTACGATATAGGTGGAATGCCCCAAAACTTGCATAGCCACTTCTGGTGCAACACCAGCATCCTTCATCAATGTATTACAGGTTTTCCTCAGATCATGGAGAGTACAATCCTTTATTCCCGCTTTTTTTATCAAATTTTCAAACCACTTATCTACGGAGTAATAAAATGTTTTTGGTTTTTCAAATATATACTCATTAGTCCTCTGAACACACAATTCAGCTAAAATTTCTGCTGTCTCATGACGCAAAGAGACAGACCTACTTTTTCTGGTCTTTGTTCGAGCATCTTCTCTATTAACCACACAAAGCTTTCCCTGCTCAAAATCTACGTCCATCCATTTTAGATACGCAATTTCCCCACGCCTTAACCCATGGTAATAAGCTAATGAAATTGCTGCTTTATGCCTTAAATCGCCCGCTGCAATCAATATCGCTTTTACCTCATCCACCGTTAAAATTTGTGGTATTTTTCGTTCATCATGCAAAAATAATCTGTGGGGACCAAGCAATTTATTGGCTGGAATTATCTCAGCCCTAACCGCATAGCTCAACGCTGACCTGATGGCTGAAATGTGCTTGTTAACTGTACGAGGAGTAAGCCCTTTTTTTAATTGAATCTGACGAAAATATCTGATCGTTTTTGGCGTAATGTCGATTATATTCTTTGGGTTACAGGCCTTACCAAGTGCCATCAAAGCTTCCTTATGACCCGCAATGGTCTTTGGTGCTAAATCAATATCAGGTGAATTTGTTAAATCTTCGAGGTGCTTAATTACCCACTCGTCATAACTGATTTTAACTGGTATATGATATTCATTATTTCGAAAATCTTGCTGTAATTTGGCTTGAAATTCCCTTGCATCTTCCATTCGCCTGAAAGTTTTTGCCGGATTTTTTCCGGTACAGGGATCAATCCATCTGATAAGATAACGCATCCCCCTTTTGCCTCTTCTTTTTGTGATCCAAATGCTACTCATGACACATACTCCTTTTTGCCTAATTAAATATCATTTCTTAGATTAGGCACACACCACATAAATTCACCTCATATTTATTGCAAACTTTTTTTACTGAAAATTTGAAAAAATATCCTCAGACTAATCAGCGGAATATGGAATGTGGCGGCAAGTTCAAGGGGCTAAAGTCCTTATAAAGCCAAGCCGTAGGGTACATACTCTTGAATCGTTCTATATCTCCGACATCTATTTTACGACCATCACCAACCATGTAATAAGTACAATCGTTCTCGTCATAAAATGTCACAATCCAATCCTTTGACCATCGACACCAGACTTGGCCTCCTCTTTTGTTTCCGACATGCATTGCAGCTTGCTTATACATAACAATACCCCTATCACACACATCAATTTTCAATATAACTTATTTTCCACTTTTGAACTTTCCACCAGTATTTTCAAGTCACTCAAAGTAAACCGGACCCTGCCCGATATTTTTCGATAGGGTAATTTCCCCTTACGCAACTGCCAGTTTATGCTGCTCTCCGGCACATTGAGTATCTTTGCTGCCTCTTCTTTTGTGTATGTTAGTTTTGGCAGAGAAACATCGCTCATGGCTATATCCTGATGGGCAATTACTTTGTTCTTTATATCTTTATTTCTATAAATAGAACAATATAAGGCTTTTTCAGAGTTACTACTTTCCGGAGTCGTTGGTATGATGCTTTATAACCCATTGTTGATAATTTGCTGCTAAAGCTGGAATCTCTAAAAATCTTTTATCGCACCAAAATCCCTGACGCCAAAACCGAAAAATCTCATTCATTTCAAAATACTTTATTAAGTATACACTCAAGTTATATTTCTTTTTGTAGTCATCAATAATCAAGTTAAAACATCGTTTCCTATAACTGATTTTATCCCGATACACTTCACTCACGGCCTTGACATAAACAATTGTTCGTTCAGTTTCGGGTCTTGTGTGCTTTTCCACAAATCTTTGACTCTCAGCAACAATGAATTGACTGTCGTCGTCCCATATAATTCTGTTCCCCGCATTTTGGATTAGATCGGACGTTGTCCCGATCGTAGTTGGAGGTTTGAATGGCCACTCCATTTATCATAGTTTACGCTACCCTTGAGTTTCCGTCAATTCTTTCTTCTTCAGCTAACTCTTTCAGCTTTGCTTCCAACATCCACAACTGTTGATAG
>JBDRHL010000033.1:0-12744 GCA_043816955.1 Planctomycetota bacterium
ATTTTGCATTTTTGAGATGTGTAAAGAGTGTAGGAAGTATTCGTATGGACGTGAAAAGACGATTTTTATTGCATTGCCGGAAGTTTGAGAAATCTTCAAAGCTCAGCACCGCCGCCTGAGCAAACTTTTGACGCAGGCATCAATATAGGGACACCTGCCCATACTCTAAAAGACCTGATGGGCCACTCCTCGATAGTTACAACTATGACTTTTTATGTAAATTCGATAGATGCAAATAAGAAAAAGGCAGCAGATGGGTTGGATAGTCTAATGGGGGAGTAAATATTGGGTTATTTGAGTCAGGAGCATCTTAAAGTGGGAGATGTTTTCTTTTTTGTGGTTGTTTTTTTATGCAGGAAATTTTTAGGGCTGTAAATATAGAGAAATTGTCATGGATTTATTATGGCAGGTAAAAAATCATTAAATCTCAACTCACTCCATACTCACTTGGCACTTAAAACAAGGTTGTCCTGGACGCTGTAGTGCCGCTGGAGATTATATAATAGATAAAATAGGAGCAGTTTTAACAGAAAAACCTTGTTTTTAATCTTAAAATAAGGATTTTTTAATGGGCGATACAGGACTTGAACCTGTGACTTCCTGCTTGTAAGGCAGGCGCTCTAGCCAACTGAGCTAATCGCCCCAGCCGTAACTTATGATAATAATATCGGTTAACACCGTCAAGTCTTAGTCTTCACGCCTCGCTCCATACACAGCATTGCAACTGCCTCATTCGATTCTGCCCGCCTGCTAAAACAACGCCTCCACGAATTCTTCCGGGTCGAATTCAGCTATATCCTCCGGCCTTTCACCAAGCCCCACAAATTTCACTGGTATATCCAACTGATCCTTTATGGCAATGACTATACCCCCGCGAGCCGTCCCGTCCAGCTTCGCCAGAAATATCCCCGTCACATCAATTGCCTCTGTGAACATTTTCGCCTGGACGACTGCATTCTGTCCCGTTGTGCTGTCCAGAACAAGAAGCACTTCATGTGGTGCACCCGGCACTTTCCGGGCCGTAACATCACGGATTTTGGTCAATTGCTTCATCAGATTCTGCTGGGTATGTAGCCGCCCAGCGGTATCCAGTATCAGAAAATCCGCCTTACGTGCTATCGCCGCCTCACACGCATCATAAGCCACCGCTGCAGGGTCAGATCCGGATTTATGTTTCACAATTTCAACACCGATACGCTCTGACCATATTGTCAACTGCTCAACAGCCGCTGCACGGAACGTATCACAGGCCGCCACAATTACTTTTTTCTGATTCCGGCTGAGAATATACGCAAGCTTGGCAATACTGGTAGTTTTGCCCGAACCGTTAACCCCCGCTACCAGAACGACAGTCGGACCTGATTCAGCCTTTCGCAACTCTCTGTCCCGACAGGGCCAATAGGCTTTCATGTGATCTTTCAAAAACGGAATAATCTGCTCTGTATTTGCAATCTCCTTGCGCTTGTACGCCTCCCGAAGATCGCAAACAAGCTTATCGGTCATTTCAACCCCGATATCATCGCTGATGAGCGTTTCTTCCAGTTCAGCAAGCAACTTATCATCAATCCGTCTGCCCAGCGTCAATACCAATGACAGCGACGAACTGATTTTATCACGCGTTTTGCCCAGCCTGCCCTGCAGGTACTCGACAGTTTTGCGAAAAAGACCCATATTAACTCCGTAAAAATACAAACTCACAAGCCTAGAGTTTCGCAAAAATCCCTGCCGATTTCAAGTTATCCTTACACCAAAAATTTCAAGGTTCAAAAACAGCAAAGATTTTACATCTTGCCATTCTTTTCTCTTTGACAAAACCACTCGTCCAGGTTAATCTTTGGTGATACTTGGCCAGGGAAGGCATTTCGTCTGAATCAACTTGAGGAAGCGGGTCGCAACGATTTCAGATCTTGGGGCATGGAGGTTGTCGCATTGAAAGCGGCGCGATTCACGATTGTTATAAATATTGCAAAAAGGGAGTTTTCTTGGCTGTTCAGGAAATCACAGAGCTTTTTGATCAGATTCTCGAACAATCGCGGTCTCTCGACCCGGCAAACGCTCGAAAGTGGTTTGAGAAACTGACAGTTTCGCACTTCGCCGGCGGCCTCATGCAAATAACCTGTCCCGACGAAGCCACAGCAGATTTTCTCAGGGACAATTGCACAAGCAGTTTCACCCGCGCTGCTCAGCAGGTTACCGGGCATCTGGTAACAGTTAGCTTTAATGTCGCAAAAAACAAAACTCCCGACAACCGTAAACTGCGAACTATTAAGCCTGTCAAAATTCATCCCGACTACACCTTCGATAACTTCGTCGTCGGACCTGCTAATCGTCTCGCGCATGCCAGTTGTGTTGCTGTGAGCAATTCCCCGGGCGACACTTACAACCCCCTCTTCCTTTATGGAAGCGTCGGACTCGGAAAAACTCACCTGCTCCACGCTGTTTGTGCTGAGGCGCAGCGCAACCACAACCACCGGAATATCCTCTTTCTGAGCTGTGAGGAACTTGTTAACCGCTTCATCAATGCCATCGAACAAGGCCGACTCAGTGATTTCCAGAATCAGTACCGAAAAGTCGACATGCTTGTCATTGACGACGTCCAGTTCCTGCGGGATCACGAGCAGAGCCAGGAAGAATTCTTCCACACCTTCAATGCCCTTTACAACAACCGCAAACAGATCGTTCTCAGCGCCGACAGCCCCCCGGGTGAAATAGCTTCTCTCGAGGAAAGACTTATCAGCAGGTTCAAGTGGGGACTCGTGGCGCGTATCGATTCGCCAACTTATGAAACACGCGTCGCAATCGTACAGAAAAAGGCACATCTGAGAGGCCTTGAACTGTCCGAAGACGTCGCCGAATACATCGCCAACAAAGTCCGGACGAATATCCGCGAGCTTGAAGGATCCCTGACAACGCTGTATGCCGAAGCTATGGCACGCAATGAGAAAATCTCTCTCGACCTGGCCAAAAGTGTCCTGGGGGATCGCTCCGCAAACATCGGAAAACAAATCAGCATCTCTGATATTATCGACGTAGTTACCAGAGCTTTTGACATCCGGCTCACCGACCTTCAAAGCAAAAAACGAAGCCAGAGCATCGCCATGCCCCGACAGATATGTATGTACCTGGCAAGAAGTCTCACCAGGCACAGCCTTGAGGAAATCGGAGGCCACCTCGGGGGCAGAGACCATACAACCGTCATGCACGCATGCAGCAAAATCAGCGAATTGGAAAATTCTGATCCCAGAACAAAAGAACAGTTGGCACTCCTGCAAAGCCAGATCATGAAAAGCTAGCTCGCTTGCTTCACGGTGTTTTGAAAATTCAGAAATGAAGTTTCCTGAATCATTCGCCTTTATCAGTGCGAAATAAAACCCCGAAAAGCACAAAATAAAATATGATCAGAAGAAAAAAAAGCCCTTCCCTTGCAAAATCAGCAAAACCATAAAAATTGTAATCCTGATAACCTTCAGCTATAAGGGCTATCAGCGAAAATACAAGAAGAGTGTTCCACTCCCTTTTTATCCACTTTATTTTCAGAGGCATGTGTTTTCTTGCATTAAAACTTACCAGTGTCTTAAACCTGGGGAAAAAACAGGATGTACTCGTGCAATAATCAAGATATGCCTGTCCATATTTCCTTACCAGCCACTTTTGCTCGTAATATACTTGAGGCCAATACCACACCAGAAAGAAAACCATATAAACCAGCAGCATCCACCATATAAAAAGCATTATTATAACACCAAAGCCCACCAGGAAACTTCCTAGATACATCGGGTTGCGAGTAAGAGAATAAGGACCATCCTTAATCAAACCGCCCGTATCCAGGTGTTTCTCTAATTTGTAACCCCTTGCTGATATACGCAGATATAACCCCAAAAGCATTATAGTCAGACCAACAGAATCCAGGAACTGCTCCAGCAGAACACTTTTACGTTGAGGAACAATATATTTATGCAGCGAAAGACATAAAAATGCCACACCTACCGCCACAATGCCGTTGAAAAGGATACTTCGCTTTTTAATCATCTAATTGCCTTTTTTCAGAAGCTCTCAAAACCAAAAGACAGTGAAATACGCGGGTTAAACTTCAAGAACCGTCGCCCCTGATATGGGCGATACTATTTCCGCCCCAACAGGCAAACCACGCAAACGATAATAACGCTCTGACATCCTCTCTGCAACCTGCTCAGCGCAGCCCTCCTCAACCAGCACCGCTATCGAACCGCCCATGCCTGCGCCAACAAGCCCGGCACCTGCCGCTCCCGGACATTGAAGCGCAATATCAACAAGCTCATCCATCTCAGGCACACTCACATCATACCCGCCGCTTTGCCGCCACAGCCGCGATGACTCAATCCGTTCTGCATCATCCGATTGAAACGCCTCGATCAGCAAATCTATACTTTCATCCGGATACGAGTGATCCACCGGAACCCTCTGCCCGTCAATCAGCCTGCTCACCCGGTCCCCGTCATGCGAAATATTCATAACCTCCCCCAAACGCCTGATATCACCAGCCCTCAGCAGCACCGGAGCCATGTCTGCACGAATGCATTCGGCTATACCATAAAGACACACCTGCCGTATCCTGTAACCTTCTTTAGGCTCATCATGGCTGCGAAAAGTATGCCGAATCCGCTCCTCCTGTTCAGGCAGCTCCGCAAGAATATCCTGCCGAGTTGCCCTTTCCGGCAGAGACTTGATTATTCTGTAAATCTCTGCCTCATCAACACCGAGTGTTTTCGGATTCACATCCCGCAGATGCTCCAGTTTATCTGCATACTGTGGAAACTTTTTCCGTATCATCATCATTCCGAACACATATGCCGCAACACGGTTATTGAAAACGTTCCTGGCGCCGGTCCGTTTCTTGGCGACAACCATGCTGTTAGCGAGCACAATCTTGTAACCCGCCGGAAAAGGAGCCGTTTCTACCGTCAGGGGAAAATTGGTCATATGCAGAATCTGCCCCGCCCTGCCGAATCTTATCGCCGCATGATCTCCACAGCCCCCTCGTGTCCCGACATACCACTCCGCAAAACCGCTGCCCTCAACCAGTTCCATCGGATCTATCTGCAGATCGTTGATTTTCAAAACGGCCTCGCATGTAATCAGAACCAGCGACGATGATGAACTCAATCCCGCTCCTCGCGGAATATTTCCATACCCCATAATATTCATCCCTCGCAGCGCAGGCCGAAACACCCCATCGTCATTCGTATAAAGATGCTGAATATACAATACTGCCGCACGTATATAATTCGACCATGTAACAGAATCGTCACACCTGCGCTTCTCCAACTCATCATGACACCAGCCGTCCCAGTCCCTGATCTTATAATCAGGAAGGCATCGGCTTATAACAAACTGCTCATCCGGAAACTCGTCATGCTCCACGTTGCTTACAACAACCTTGTCATCATCCCTCCCCTCAACAACAAATATCATCTCTTTTATCGCTATCGGGTTTACCGACCCGCCCCGATGATCAATGTGCATCCCCAGAAGATTCACCCTGCCGGTTGAATGAACAATAATAACCTCACCCTTCTTGCCGAACCTATCACCAAACCTTTCCACCGCCCGAAGGTACATCTCAGCACATTCAGCCTTGATTTTCACATCACCGCTGTACAACTCCTCCAGCTTCCTGCCAAAGCTGCTCTGCGAATCCTTGATCAGCTCGACCCATTCCCTTACTTGCCTGAAACCTCTACGTGGTTTGGCCATAGACCTCCTGCGCTTTCACTCATCAGCCCTTCAGATGTTTGTCAAAAAACTCGAACGCTTTATTGCCGCCAAAGGCATGGTCTCCCTCAAAAAGATCAACTTCATAGTTCTCAGATACGCCAGCCGCATTGTAAATCTTCGTTACCTTGTCCGCACACTCCAGGGCATCATCTACCAGAAAACACTTGTCATACACACCGATTTCCGTGAGCAAAGGCCTTGGCGCGATCAAACCGTGTAAATCCGGCACGTCACATATCTCAAACAGCCCCGGAACAATCTGCGACCCGCAGAAATTGCCGTACTTCACTGCGAAATTCCTGAAATTACAGCTATAGCAGATTATATCCGCTGCCTTTACACGCTCATCCATCAGGGAAATCCACGTCGTCATCGTCCCGCCGAAACTCAGCCCCATCGCGCCGATTCGCTCCGCATCCACACATTCAAGCCCACACAGATAATCTATTGCGCGCATCCCGTCAAATATGTCCAGCGCCAAAAGGTACCTACCCATCAACGCGCCGCGAATAAACTGCACATTACACTTATCACGCCCCGGATAAGCCTCCCTGTTGTCGTCTCCATACGGATCGCGGTTATCACTCCGCTCACCAAACACACGCCAGTCAATCGCCATCGTTATGTATCCGTGCCCTGCCATCTGCAATCCGTAATCGTAATTGAAGCTGTCTATCTCTTCTTCTCGCCGCTTGTCAAACCCGGACCGCACCCCCATAACAGAATCCTTTCCAAAACGCCCATGACCGTGGTTGCACAGTATCGCGGGAAGTTTACCCTTCTTATCCTTCGGAATAAACAAAAGTGCAGGCACAGACATGTCCGCCTCACTGTCAAAAATAACACGACGCTTGATCAGACCATCCTCCTCAATCTCCCACACCACCTCAGCATTTAATTCACCCGCCTCCGGCATCGGCCCCAGCAGCCTTTTTACCTCACCCAGCAGCTCACCATGCCACCTCTCAAAATCCTGCCGGGTTTTACCCTCAAACCGGCACCTGGGCTTAATCGCCGCCGCCTTGCGATTAAAATACTCTATCATCGAAAAATTACGCTTCATACCTGCAATCCCTTACAAAAACTTTATTCACTCGATAACTGTTACCAGCACCATTATCATATGCCACACCCAAGCGTACCACGAATTACAAATCGGCTCCGTAGTAGGCTCTTCCTGTCCCAACACCGGAAAACTCATTTATTATTCGGATATACCCCTGTCCTGTGAGCGTTCTGACAGACAACAGGCCAGTAAGCATCACAAGCCGCCCCTGTCGTCTTCAGCGAATACACCCTACCGTCATAGCACGGTATCAGAATCTCAACCCTGCCGTCTCCGTCCGCGTCAACTGCAATTGGCGATATCGCGGCATCAGGCAGCGTCTTTTTGTAAATGATTGCATTATTGCCTTTAACAATATACAGATCCGCCCATGGCTGAGTATCTTTGACATGCATATACCCGCTCGGATAGTTCGTCGTAACAATCGCCTCAAGCTGCCCGTCGCCATCCACATCTGCCATGATCGCATCACCGTCAAGCCACACACGTGACACCGCCCGACGCCATTTCACACGCCCGTCCCACACGCGAACACAGAAAATCTCCGGCTTAACATAAGGCCCGCCGTCCCGATACGTTGTTATACCTACCGCCTCCGGATAGCCGTCACCGTCAATATCACCCACTGCAAATCTCGCCCCGCCGACTTCAACATCGTCGAGCTTGTTTATCAGATACCGCTCCTTAACCATCAAAGCCGACATGTGCCTCGGTTCCTTGAAACACAGATTCTCCGAGCCGTGAATAATCTCCGGATAACCGTCCCTGTCGACGTCAGCTACTACTATCTGGGTCGACCCGAGATCGCCGCGAATATTGTCCATCCGCCTTATCAGATTACCCCGCCCGTCCAAACTCAGAATCGACGAGCGATCATTAGCCGGATTATCCTTGTCATCACCGTATTCAGTCGCCACAACAATTTCATTCTTGCCGTCGTCGTTTACATCACAAAGCGCCAACCTGCCGTGACAGATCTTTATTATCCCCTCATCGAATATCCACTTGCACTTACCCGTCTGAGCGTCAACACACATCACACAGTTGCACAGCCCGTAAACGATCTCAATCCGTCCGTCACCATCGATATCATCCGCTACGCACGACCCATTGCCGCCCGGGTATTCGTGCTCAGGCAATTTCGTTTTCCACACCTGTTTTCCTGTTAAGGCCTCAAACATGTAAATATCCCCCTGCCGATTGTCCTTTCCCCCGTCCTCAATTACAAATACCGTTACTCCCCACCGCCCTTTGCCCGTCATATCCACAAACGCAGGCCAAGACCCCGTGTTCACTCGACCACCCGCCCGATTGAAATCATGCCGCCATAATATCCTGCCCTTTCCCGTAAAACACACAACACTGCTGCCGGCCAGGACCTCACAACGTCCGTGATCCAGATCAAGTGGTATCGCGCTGCTCTTCATATCATCACCAACCGACGCTATTACCATCCGGCTGTTAATCCGCTGTGCGACAATACCCATATGTTTCACACCGGTCTCAACCAACTCCGTTAATTCCATCCCAACCTCATCACCATCCTGCGTTACAGGCCACCCCGCATCAGGCTGCCATCGGATCGGATTAATCTGCCCTTCCTTGGAATAAACCGCCGTCACCGGCTCTATGCTAGTCTGAACACACCTGCCGCTCCGATCAACGCCAAGATCAACTCGAAGCTCCTCTGCAAGTCCCAGAACACTGTCATATATCCCGCTTGCCTCCGCGCAATCCATACGTATCTTTTCAGGAAGACATATCTCCAGCCTAAGCCCCTTCAGCCTTTCGATCAGTTTGCCCGACTCGGCAATCGTTTCCTTCGCAGCCTTGATATACCCTGCCGTCCTCTGGCTTACCGCTGTCATAAAAACACTGTACAGCCGGACTGTATCCGCTGCGTACTCAATCCAGGGCACATCCGCAGCAATGAAACCCCGCTCGTCTTTCTCCGCAAGAGCACGACTTTGCTCAAGCGCCCCGCAGATCATATCCGCCGCCTGCCGCATCGATGTCACAATCTTTCCGTTCTCCCCCTCCAGTGCTATATGGCTGTGATTGGCCACATTCTCATACCCGAAATCCTTGAGTCCCTTGGCGAGAAACCGCTTCAGATTGAAAATATTTGCCATCGATTTTTCAATCGCAAAATACACATCTGCCATCGCGTCGGCATTGGCGCCATAGCTGTCATAAAAATACCGCGCCAGCAGCGCTGTCACATCTGCCTTGACATCCCAGCCAACCTTGCTGTACAGGTAGTTTACCACCGCCTTGGGGCCCCAGTCGCTCGGCGATATATGCATATATGCAATCTTGCTCACTCCCAGACTATGCAGATAAGTAAGCTCATAACAGATTACCGACATCTGACAATACGGCAGCCAGTAAGTCCCTGCGTTGCTGAAGTAATACCCGAACCCAAAATCACCCTTAAACTTCCGCGGCTTTTTCAGCCATCCTGCCGCCCGCCTGTGAATCTTCATATTCGACGGCGTATCAAATCGCTGACCCAGGAAATCAAGCATCGAGCTTATCAATGGAAAATCCTCATTACACGCAGCCTCATTTATGAAATGCTCCCAGCAGCGCATCGACCAGAATTCCACCGTCACCTTCTCGCTGTCAAAATCTTTCTTCGTCGCCTTGCTCGGCGGCTCCTCGCAGTCAAAATAGCTGTAACCAAGCACCGGCAAATCCCGATTAAGCCTCCCGTCAATATAAGCCTCGTGCAGACCCTTGCGTATCAATCCAAGAATATGCACCTCTACATCCGCCGGATTTCCAATCTCTTTGCATTGCCTGCAGCTGCACCTCCTGCCCCAGTCCGCCCCGATATAATCTGCGATATCCGCATCCTTCCATGACCCCCTCGAATACGCCTCTACCAAACCATCAATCAGCTTTCGTCTGTTCTCTTCCTTGCTGATACAGAAACTATTATCCAGCCCAACAACCGGCAGCACATCATGCATTCCGCTGCTGAGCAGAATCCCTCGCTTCCGCATCCCCGGCACAATATTATCCGACCCCCATACGTTAACCCGCCCTTTGCCCATCCAGTCAATCAGATCTGCCCCCGCCCGGTTCTTCCGCCAGTCATGCAGCCGGCGCGTCTTAAAACTGGGCTTCTGTTTCGTCGGCTTCGGCGCTGAAATGCTTATCCCCGCTGGCACAAACTCGTTTGCTCTGCCAGGCCGAAGAAAACTGCACCCCAACTGCTCCAAATACTCATACACCGCATAAAGCGCACCCTGAATACTCAAGCCCCTTAATAAATATCCTGACTTGCTCTTTCGAATCTCAAACGCCCCGTCGATCGCCTCCTCATCCTCAACAAGATCAATTACCAGCGATGCCTTCCCCGCCGGCGCCCTGTTCACAATATCAAACCCCCTCTCCGACCCGCAAATCCTCCGCAGATAATATTGAAGCTCCAGCGCCGCAAAACCTACCCTGCACGCCCGCCGTTTACTCGCTTCTGACGCGGCGAACCAATCAATATCCATCTCCGCGTCATTAGCCTCCTGTGCCGATTTATACGGAGCCGTATTCACTGCTATCACCGTTTTATCTGCCGACAAAAACTCTCTGCCCTCCTCTGCCTTCACCCTGCCCCATGCCTTCAGCCTTGAATGAACCGCCTTGCAAAGCTTCTCACTGTAATCCCTTCGCCCCATACCAGATCCACTAAACATCTATAACTCCCTTACTTACAAAGATAAAGGCTTCTGCAAAATAGGAGGTTAGGCATACTTTTGAAAAGAAAAAATCTTTTATCTTGATTTTTTCTTCTTAAAACAAAAACTGTAACAGTCTATATTTCAATATGTTACGATTTACATATTATTATTTAAGAAAATCGTGAAACCGATTTTCTTAAATAATATATGCCTAACCTCCTATTTTGCAGAACTCATTACAAAAAAACCGCACAACCTCATCATCCGCTCCAAACGGACCGAAGTGCTTAATTCTAAAGCCCCTTCCGTATTTTGCAAGCAGCATCTCCCCCCTTTTTCCACCCCGCACCCCAACCTTCACCCCCCGATTTTATTCGGCGGGGTGAACGATGTTGCACGCATTGTAGCGGAGGACAGGGAGAGTTGAGCAGGTGAAAGGAGAGAGGATTTTCAGGTTTGAGAGGTTTCTCTGGAAAACAGCTGTTCTACAGCATAGCGGTGGCAAGGCCCGCTATTCCATGTGCAGAACGGATACAATCTGCCATTCGGTGCTGCATACAGTATCAAGCAGTGACGTGAGCGGTCAATCTCATAATTGTAACTATCCTGGAAGTGCATTGAAGCCATAAGAAGCGTTCCAAATCTCTGCTTGCGCAGATCGGAAGCATAAGCCGCCTTATCAGCATGCTGGTCGTCAAACTCAACAAAGCTCTTCACAAATCCAAGAAAATCGTCAAACCCCCAACCCTCCGGAGCCCTATCCTCATGGAAATGTTTCCTGAGTGATTTTACTGCCTGAATGAGCGAAAAATTCTTCGTCCATGTGTATTTTTCCGCTCGTGCCGCAAGCTTAGCTAGTGCCTGCATCGCCGGCTCAACATCCAGAAACGCCGGTAAAGGCACCGCAGTATGCTTGTGTTTATCAATAATTATATATGTCGCGCAGCCGCAGTGCGGATGACAGGAGCAATGCATCTGCGATCTTTTCGTAGTTGTCTCCATCAGTCGGATAAACGGCTCGACAACAGAAAAGGGATACCAGTCACGATACATATTAATAAAACCGCATTGTTCCTCAAGATCTCGTGCTAAATCAGCAGTGGTGTATCTCATCTGGCGCCGCTTTGTCTCGTCTATTCGCCCGGTTATTGCCACCGGCTGCCAACTGATGGCAGTTATTGTATCGACATTTCGAATCGCAAACCGCGTAATTTCGCCTACCTGCCGGTCATTAAGGCCCTTAATAAGTGTGGGAACCAAAACTACCTGCATATTCGTTTTGCTTATGTTTTCTATGGCCTGAAGCTTTGTATCGAGCATCCGACGGCCTCGCATCTTCAAGTATATATCCTCATCCAGGCCGTCAAACTGTAAATACACCTGGTTAAGCCCAGCGTCACTTGCGCCCTGGCAGAACTCCAGGCTTTGAGCAAATCTCAAACCGTTCGTCGCTGCCTGTATATAACTAATACCTCTCGATTTCACCCGTCTTACAGCTTCGATAAAATCCCTGTGAATCGTTGGTTCACCGCCGGCAAGTTGTATACAAAAGGGCTGATATGGCCGAATGTCCATGATCGCATCCAGCATCATATCCAACTGCTCCAAAGAAATTTCATACAGCCTGCCGGTGGCATTGGAACTTGCAAAACAGATCGGACAGTTCATATTGCAGCGGTTTGTCAAGTCTATATTTATCATCGCAGGTGTCGAGAGGTGCTGATCGCAAAGCCCGCATGCGTTCGGGCACTGTGAGGTGTTCCTGCAGTTTGGATTCTCAACGCGGACAGGCATCTCGTAGTGAGTCCGGCGCATCTTCAAAAAGAATTCCACGTCACTGCTTATAAGCTCGGTGAAGGTTCCGTGCCCGGCACAGGTCTTATTCATCAAAACCTGTCCATCCTGCTTGTAAAGTTCGGCATTAATAACTTCCTGGCAAACAGGGCACAAGCTCATTGTGGCACAAGGCAATTCCCAGTTTTGCTTCTTAAGGTCTTCTTTCCAATGTAACTTACCCAAAACCATAGCGTTTTCCTTTCTGTATAAGGGCTGGTTCTTCCGCTAATAAGCTCCATGAAAGTTTTCCTTAGCTGACCTGACATAAACTATGTAACCGGAGCCTCCAGCAAGAGGTTATAATATGCGGGGTCGTGCGTAACGCCCCATGTATTTTGTTTTACGTGGTCCCGCAGGAAGCGGGCCACAATAACCTTTTTTTACAGGAGGCTCTTATGAATAAGT
>JBDRHL010000034.1:0-62708 GCA_043816955.1 Planctomycetota bacterium
TCCTTTCGGTAAATCCATGAAAATATATTGGCCAAAATTTAAGAGCAAGTTGAAATCGATCCCAACCATTTTTTCTCACAACCTATTATATTTATTTGTCTTACAACAATTTCCTAAAACCTTAACGGGACAGTAGTGTTACAACAATTTCCTAAAACCTTAACGGGACAGTAGTGATTTTTCGCAAGAAATAAATCCAGTCAAGTCTTTGACTTGTATGGGCTTAACTAAATCGGGGAGACAGGATTTGAACCTGTCGCCTGAAAAACATAACTCTTTATCGACAGATAGGTTACACAAAAACCAAAAAGCGGCACTGCCCAAAAACTGCCCAAAAGATAAAACGTGTCCCGATTTACAGCAGATAATAACCGCTTGGCCGAACTTGCCGGAGCATATCAAAGCGGCTATCAAAGCATTGATACAAACGGAGAAAAGGTAAATCAGAGATATAACCGTTTACCATGTTCGATATGACAAGGGTGTTGTGTATGAGCGATAATCTCAAGAGAAAAATCGAGCGGATTGAAAAGATGGTCGGGATTTCCGAAAGCGCAGACCCCCGTGCAAGCTGCTATCCAAACAATTTTGGCGAATTGACGCTTAGGGCCTACAAGAGTGAGGAAGAATGGCAGCAGTTTCTACGGACTCGACACAGTAAACCCTATCCGGAATTCTGGGACTGGCTCGACCAGCAGATAGCACAACTAAAAGTGGCCAAAAACAACTAAAAACCAAAAGATGATATTACCTTTGACCAGGGGCATAGAGAAACAGCTTGAGAAAATCGAACAAAGGCCGAACATCGACCGGCAGGCAAGGCCAAACATTTTATTGCAGTATGCCTCGGACGAATTGGCAGTCAGGGGCCTATCAGGTGCGAACTTACAAAAAGCAACAAAAGACAACAAATTAGAGAAAGTATGACAGACAACATCGAACAAAAACTGACAAACCGACAGCTAAAGGCGATTCCGTTCATAGTAACCAGTTCGACATATACCGATGGCTGCAAAAAAGCCAAAGTTGACAGGACTACCTTTTACAAATGGCTACGGCAGCCGGAATTCAACACAGAACTCGACCGCAAGCGGAACGAGGTTACTGCCGATGCCTTCGGAATCTTATCACAGAGCCTAACTAAGGCGGTCGAAGTCCTTGTTGGGTTACTGAACCACCAGGACGACCGGCTGAAACGGCTGGCTGCAAATGATGTTATTGAATACATCCTCAAGTACAAAGAAACCGAAGACCTCGAAAAACGGGTAACGGCAATAGAGCAAAGACTTAATGAACTGTGATAGAAAACAGGGGGATTTCCCAAAAAAGGATGTATCGCCAGCTCGGCGATTATACGGGCGCCACAAGTGTCCTGGTGAGGGTTCTGGGAGATTCTGTGGGCTGGTTTAACTACGTTTTCTTCTTAACATCACCGCACCATAGACGAGAAGTAAGAGCCTATTCGCTTTCAATAAAAAACGTTGCTTTTTTAACATGGGTTATAAGTTGGTCTCTATTAAAGTGTTGCTCTTCTATCTTGGGTAACTCGAACAATGGTTTCAAGTAATCTGCTTTAACCGCCCAATTTACATTTTGCGGTAAAGTACCACTTTCTTCAATGAACGGCAATATTGCAACTGTGGAAGTAATTATGCCAACAACTTCTCCTCTTTCATTCACCAAGGCTCCGCCTGAATTTCCTGGTTGTATAGGAACGGTAATTTGAAGAAAGGACGAAGCACCTTTTATGCCAGACAGAGAACTGACGACACCTTCAGTGTATTTTGCTTCTTGCCCCAAAACAGAGCTTACAGGAAAACCTACAGTAAACACTCTATCTCCCGTTTTAACAGACCGCATCAAGGCAACTTGCAAGAAATTTGGTGTGAATTTTTCTATTTTTAATACTGCTAAATCGTTTACAGGGTCACAGTGAATAATTTTTGCAGAAACAAAAGAATCGTTTGCCAAGTATACTTTTATTGTTTTTGCGCCTTGGATAACATGATAAGCGGTTACGATTAAGCCGTCTTTTGAAATTGCAAATCCAGTTCCGCTACGTTCTATATCCTGAGACTGAGACGTTGGGTACGTTTTTAACAAAACTATTTGCGAATCCCATTCTTTCGGTGCATTGATGGACATAATCAATTTTTTGCTCACTTTGAAGACCATAGTTGTTTTTAGCTTATTGTCTGCATACCAATCCCCCATACAAAGGTCGCCATCTTCCAGAGAATACCAGTTAGCCTTAATTTCACCTTGCTTCCAATTTCCCTTTTCAGTAGATATTATAAATCCTTTGTATTTGAACTGAGGATTATCAGAATCATATAAAACGCCCAGCACATAATCGCCGTTGTCTGAACTCCAAATGCCTTCAAAAAGATGAAGGTGCTGTTTCTTGTTTAGAAAAGTTTTGTAGTCTTCTAAAGTTGTTGGGATTGAAGCGGCAATCTTATCTACAATTGATGCATCTTTGAGTATCTTATATTTTTTGAAATTAACTGTTCGGAGATTTTTTTCCTTGGCTATTTTGTGTAGTTCATTGAAAAATTTATCACCGATAAAGTGAGGAGACAAAGAACTATTCCAACCTTCTGGAAAAGTGATTACTTTAAATATAACTCCTGTTTCAAGCTCATTTTCTACGCTTTGAATTAACGTTGGATAGATGTAACCTCCCGCTGTCCCTTCATTCCACACATTACCTTCATGGTAGACTCTTATGCACGAACCCCCTTCAACAATTTCCGCTCTGTCAAAAATGCTGTTACAAATCTGGAGGGCTATCTGGAAGCCCTCTTTACAATCAATTTTGTACGCTACAATTTTATCCTTAAATTTACCACTCCTTGAATCACTAATCCCAATTTGTGTTGTTTGACAAGAACTTAAAAAAATAAAGGTACAAAGCAAGAAAACCTTCCAGCACAACATGCTTTTTCTTAATAAGCCCGTCTTGCTCTGCATAAACAGCCCTTGTTTCAACTTACATTACTAACAAATAGAACGTCCCTAATGTCTTTATGGATTATAAATACAGGTTGACCGATAATCAAAGAAAAACCGTGTAAAATTCTTGGCAGTTATGGGGTCTTTAGATAAGATGTTTATGTATTAGAAGGTATTGGAACTATTTTCGGGCAGTCAGGCCGTACACCTGATAAGCGGTTTGGGCAGTAGCAAGGTTTTTCTTACCTGTCCAACCTGCCACTGTTCAAGCCGACCCGAAAGAAAGGACGGGTAAAAAATGGCAATAGTAAACATTGGAAAAACGTGGCATTTACGCTACTTGGAATCTTATATAGCTCTGTTCTTGGAACGCAAAGAATTATCAAGTCCTGAAAAAGTAAGAAATTCCCAGAACATAAAAAACGCAATTGAGCACGCCGAAGGAGCAATAAACCATCCTAAATTATTAACTCCTCAGGAAAAAGCTGTTATAAAAGACTTTCTTTTAGAACTTAAAAGTACATACGAGACGTGTTTAACGAAAGTTGGAAATTGTAAATATTTATGTGAAATTATAGGTGATAGTAATTGGGAGGATGAACTTATTGTTCTTAAATCCAGAATTGAAGGAACATTCTTACCCAAAATACAAGAAATGGCTTCTTCCAGAACAAGCGAAGTGCAGACCGACAATGCAGGGGAAACCCCTGTAAGTCTGCGTGAGTTTATAAGTAATTACTGCGAACACGTTCCAAAGAATTTACTCGAAAGTCGTGTGAAATCTCTGCAAAGTTTAGCACAAAGAAAACATATTACTTTAAAACATGCGGGAAAATGGAAGAGTGGACAAAGTAAAAAATATCAACCGAACTATCTTATATCGAATTGGGAAACCTTTAGAAAAACGTTAATCAGTCTACCAAAACTGAAACAATCTTAGTCTTCTAAATCACCCCCCAAAGCGCCCCTAAAAGCGCCATAAGCGCCGCAAGCGCCCTTACTTTTCACAACTCGTTAAAACCCACTGGAAGCCATGTTCTAAGCTGGTATGGTGTAAGGCATGAAAGCTGAATTTCAAATAAAGTTTGTCGATGCAGGGGCAATGGGAGACCTACTTGGGGTTAAGGCCAAGTATATCAGGATTTGGGCGCGACAGGACAAAATCCCAAAGCTTGTGCTACCAAATGGGAGATTTGTCTTTGAACCAAATGCTGTGATTGAAGCACTCAGGGGAAGTGGCGGGGACACTAATGGACACTAAGATACAATCCCCCGAACAGCCACAAATTCAGCCTGCCCTTGTGAATATCACCAGTCTTGCCCGCTTGCTTGGCATAGGCCGTACCACCGCCTACGAATGGCTGTATTCCGAACAGTTGCCACCTGCCGCCAAGGTAATCAATCGGCGACGATACTGGACGAAATCTCAAGTCGAAACTTTTTTGAAAGGTATCGAAAAATGATTGTAAAAAAAGAAAACGGTTAAAAGGTAGTTTGGGTATGGATGAGCAGAAAAGACAACCTTATTGGGTTTATGAAATAACAATACCACAAGGTGACAGCTTAGTCTTGAGTAAAACAATGCTGCGCTCTAAGGCTTTTGTTAAATTGACAGGTGCAGCGAAGCAGATACTCATTGAGCTATATATTCGATTAAAGAGGGATAGCTATAAAGCCAGAAAGTACAGCCGGAAAGGTAGTCAGCGGTTTTTTGCAGGTAATAACGGCAAGCTGGTTATCAAATATTCAGATATACACAAAATGTTCGGCTATTCGACAGCTACGATAAGTAGTGCAATAGACCGACTTGTAGCGAATGGCTTTATCGAGATAGCGGAACTTGGCTGCGGAGTTAAAAGACAAAGCCATAAAATAGCTTTGATAAATAACTGGCAGGACTACGGGACAGAAAACTTTAAGTCAGGCAAGGGCAGGTCAGAAGCTGGGCCTGTAAACAAAGGATTTAGAAAGAAATCCCAGACCGTCAATTTAGAAACAACTTCAGGAACTAAAGCAGGTATAACTTCAGAAACTAAAGCTGTTCAGGAACAAAACCACCAAGAATCAGGCTAACAACTTCAGAAACTAAAGCTGTAGGAGGGCTTTACCGCTTTAGAAACTAAAGTATTTTATAATAAGCCACTACAGGCAGCGCCTTTTTCAAGAAAGAAAATAAAAATATTCGTCCTAAAATCTTTTTTTTGTTGACGAACGTCAAGAACAGGTGTAAAATAAAATGTATGCTAATCGAACTAATAAGAAAGCAAATCGAAAGTTGCGGCAAGACACGCGCCGAAATCCACAGGAAAACGGGCATTGAGGAGGCTGTTTTATGTCGCATATTGCAAGGCGGAGATTGCAAAACCAAGACAGCAGATGAACTTTTAAGGCTGTTTGGTTACGAAGTCAGAAAAAAGAAAAACTCAAAAAAAGCGAGGGCTAAAAAATGAAAACTTTCAAAAACGGCGATAAGTTTTATCTGGATTTTCGTTTTCGGGATAAGCGTTTCAGGCTAACGGCCTTTGAGACCGAAAAGCAAAGTCGTCGGCTTGCCGATACAATCGAGCGGCTTATGGAAATTTACTACGCCAATGATTGTATCCCTTTGGATATTCAGCGGGCTATCGATTGTATGCCGTCAAGGATTGTCAGGAAACTGGAAAGTATCGGTTTGCTATCAGCGGTAAGGACAGCCGGTAAAAATCGCCTGACAGACCATTTAGAGGGCTTTATTGACAATCTGAAAGTGAAACGCAGCACAGACAAACATTTATCGCTTGTCAAAAGTATGATTAAGCGTATTTGCCAGAAATGCAAATTCGATGTTATATCAGACCTTGACGCAAACCGCTTTACGGCCTTTGTCAACGGCCTGAATATCGCAGTTAAGACTAAAAGCCATTATATTGCAGTATTCAAAGAGTTTGCTAAATGGCTGCACGAAACAGGCAGACTGCCTAAAAACAATTTTAAGCTGATTAAAACTCCAAAGGTATTACAGAGCGACCAAGTCCACCCCAGACGGGCTTTAGCCGCTGATGAGGTTGCAAGGCTCCTAAACGCCGCCCAGACCGGCAAACCGTTCAGGGGTATATCGGGAACAGAGCGGGCTTTGATTTACCGCTTGGCTGTTGAAAGCGGCTTGCGATACAACGAAATAAAAACCCTGAAAGTATCTGATTTTGATTTTAAGGCTGGAACTGTCGAAGTCCGAGACTCAAACGAAAAGGCACGGCGGGGGGCTGTCCTGCCGCTACGGAAATCGACAGCAGATACGATTAAGGCTTTTTTGCGGAACAAAACCCTACAGTCAACGGCCTTTACACTCAAAAAGGGGTATTTGATGATTAAGACCGACCTCAAAGCAGCACAAATACCCTATGAAGTTGACGGCAAATACGCCGATTTTCATTCTTTACGGCACAGCACAGCAAGCCTTTTAATCCAGACAGGAGCGAACCCAAAGGTAATACAGTCCTTAATGAGACATACAGACCTGAATTTGACAATGTCAAAGTACACGCACCTTTACGCCGGACAGCAAAGAGAAACTATCGAGAATTTGCCCAATTTTGTTGTTCAGCAGGACACGGCTATAAAGACAGGCACGTATGATTTTGTTACGGAAAATCAGGCAAAAAATTACTGCCTAAAAACTGCCCACCAAAGCGAAAAATTCCGAACAATTCCGAACAATTCCTGTAATGCTGAAACTTTACGAAATAGCGGTTTAGAGGCGTTAAACCATAACGAAACAGCATTTTCAGGCGAGAATCACAGACCCGCATTTTCAGAAGAAAAATCGGGGAGACAGGATTTGAACCTGCGACCTCTGCGTCCCGAACGCAGCGCTCTAGCCAAGCTGAGCTACTCCCCGAGAACTGTTTCAGGATAACATCTCCCCTGATATTTTACAAGCGGCTTTATTTCAGAATTATCGCAAACAGGGCAATTTTCACGATCGGCTCTTGAGATATATCTGAAGTACCATTATATCTGCCGGCGTTATTCCGCTGATTCTTGATGCCTGACCGAGTGTGTGCGGTGCAATCCGGGAGAGTTTCTCTTTCGCTTCGGCGCGAAGATGAGGAATACTGCCATAATCAAGGCCCTGGGCAAGTTCCCTGCTTTCAAGGGCCTGAAAACTTTCAACCAGTTTTTCCTGCTTTTTTAGATAACCCTGGTATCTGGCTTCAATAATCACAGCATCTATCTCACTTCTTTTCAGGTTCATAGCCCTGACCTGCCGCTCGTCGCGGATTTGCTCTGCCAAGGTACTTTGCGGTCTGCTGAGAAGTTCCCACATTGATTTGCCCTGGAGACGGGTGCTGCACAGAAAGTTTTTAAGCCTTTCAATGTTCCGCTGTTTTTGCTTAAAAAGTTTCCACCGCCTATCATCCACCAGGCCTATCTGCCGTCCGATCGGGGTAAGTCTCTGATCGGCGTTGTCAGCCCTGAGCAGCAGCCTGTACTCGGCCCTCGATGTGAACATTCGATAAGGTTCATCCATGCCTTTTGTGAACAGATCGTCAATCAGAACCCCGATATACGCCTGATTTCTCCGCAGTATGACAGGCTCTTTTTTCTGAAGCTTTCTCACGGCGTTTATGCCTGCAATAATTCCCTGGGCGGCAGCTTCCTCATAGCCGCTCGTTCCATTGATCTGGCCGGCCAGAAACAACCCGGCGATTTTTCTAGTTTCCAGGTCCTGCTTCAGTTGAAGCGGCGAGGCATAATCATATTCGATCGCGTAGGCATAGTGAACGATCCGGGCATTTTCCGTGCCGGGTATGAGCCTGACCATTTGATGCTGGATATCCTTCGGATAGGAAGTGCTTATGCCGTTGCAATAGATTGTTGTTATCTCCCGGTCTTCAGGTTCGAGAAATATCTGGTGCCTGTCCTTGTCAGCAAACCTGATGATCTTGTTTTCAATGCTCGGGCAGTATCGGGGACCGACTGATTTGATCTGGCCGGTGTACAAAGGCGCGCAGCCGAGGTTCGACAGCAGCAGTTCGTGAACCTGCCGGTTGGTATAGGTAATCCAGCAGGGAATTTGTTCGCGATCGATTCTTTCAGTCAGAAATGAAAAAGGAACTGGATCTTCATCGCCCCGCTGGACCTGAAGTTTTTGGTAATCGATCGTTTTTGCGTCCAGCCTGGGAGGCGTTCCGGTTTTCAGTCTGCCCAGTTCTATCCCGATTCGCATCAGACTTTCCGAAAGAGCCGTACTCGCGGGTTCTCCGATTCGCCCGCCTGCTGACATCTCCGGCCCGATGTGCATAAGGCCCCGGAGGAACGTCCCTGTGGTAATGACTGCGACAGGTGTTTGATAGACCGAGCCGTCTGCGCATCTTACCCCGCAAACACGATTCTCCTGCGTCAGTATCTCTTCTGCTATCGCTTCAATGATAGTCAGGCCGGGGGTTTGTTCCAGAAGTGTCCGGATAAAGTCTTTGTATTGGTATTTATCGTTCTGGGATCTTGGTGCCTGGACTGCAGGACCTTTTGAGCGGTTCAGCAGCCTGAACTGTATCCCCGTAGCATCAGCGGCAAGAGCCATAAGCCCGCCCAGAGCGTCAACTTCACGCGCTAATTGCCCTTTTGCCAGCCCTCCGATCGCGGGGTTACAGCTCATCGCAGCGATAGTATCTCTGCTTATGGTAATCAAGGCTGTTTCAGCGCCCATTCTCGCAGCGGCATGGGCTGCTTCTGCGCCCGCATGGCCTGCGCCTATCACTATACAATCATAATATTTCCTGCTCATGATCTCCAGCTTGAATACTATCACAGCCCGCTAAGACTTCTGGACAAGCGCAACGGCAGAAGCGATAACAAAGTTGGAAGTGTGTGTAATGCTGATGCTGATTTGTCTTATGCCGAGCAAATCGGCAATTTTCCGAACCTCTCCGTCAAGCGCGACAATCGGCTGGCCGAGCAGGTTATTGGTTACCTCGATATCGGTCCAGGCAATTTTACCTCGCCATCCGGTTCCCATGAGTTTGAGAACCGCTTCTTTCGCGGCAAAACGCCCCGCAAGCTTTTCGATGCGGTTCTTGTTTCTCCGGGCGTCAGCCTGCTCTTTTTCTGTAAACACCCTGTCGAGAAATCTGCTGCCGTGCCGTTCGATCATTTCAGCGATTCTGGGGCAGTCGACAAGGTCTATCCCGTGGGATATTTGTATCTGTTCAGAGTTCTTTATTTGCACTTGTGTAGATCCGAGAAATGCAGGTATTGACAAATTCATCGATGTTTTCAGCATCCGCTTCTGCCATGATGTCAGCCATGAGCTTATCGGCTTCTTCGATACGCCGGTCCATAATCAACTGCTCCTGAACCTCGTGCTGAACCTGTTCAAAGGCTTTCACTGCAGAAAGCTGTTTCTGTTCGAGTTTTATTATAAAAATATGGTCGCGTGTTTCTATCACCGGTGAAATCTCACCGCCTCTCATGTTATCCGCCGCCTGTTCGAGCCTGTCGTATGGCTCTGCCAGAGAGCCGGGACGCACTGGCTTCCATAAGCCCCCAAAAGCTGCACGGTGGCCGTGGGAGTATTTTGTCGCCAGTTCCCCGAAATCTTCCCCCGCATTGATTCTCTGGAGAAGTTCCGTGGCAAGTTTTCTGGCCTCGGCTTTTTTCTCAAGCACCTGCAAATCTGTCGCATCCGCCCCTGCAAGACGTCCCGGCTGGATGTCTATCAGGCGAAATACCAAACAGGGATCTATAGCGAAGACTTCATTCTTTATCTGGTTGTAGTAGTCCACCAGTTGGTCGTGCGTGATCGGTTTTGGTTTTCCCATTTTTTCGGAGATATACGACTGTGTAACGATGAGTTTTTCCTGGTATTCCGCAAAATCGGCCCATGTCATGTGTTTTTCTGCCAGATCGAGATCAGCCTTTGCGTAATCGCCATTGAAGGTAGCGACATATTTATTGATTTCCTCCGCGACGAGTTTCTTGAGTATCTCATCGACGTCGGGGTTTTTCCGGATGAGTTCATTTTTGGCGCGCTTGTAAATAATCGCATCGGCGATTTTGCGTTTTATAAAATTATCAACAGCAGGCCCAGCCTGTTTTTGAAACTGCTGCAGATCGGTTTTTCGCGCCAGTTCAATGATCGCCTCGGGGGTCTGTTTTATCACTTCATTGACGGTTACGGTTTGCCCCCGAATGGTAACTGCAAATCCGCCGGACATCTCCGGAAGATCGCTGTTATTTACAGGGGACATTTCTTCAATTTTTTGTATTCGCCCCTCTCGCTGGAGGTCCTCTCTTGAAGGCCCACAGCCGCACACCGCTATAAGCACAGCAAAAGCTATGATCTCAACTTTTTTCCCTGTCATGTACTGCTCCTCAAATTGTTCCGGTTTTACCGGCCCCCCATTATAATGATTTTTTCAGGTTGTGCGAAGCATTTTTCTCAGAACAGATAGAAGCGTTCGTGCAGACAGATACTTCCTGTCAAGACGCAAATATATGCTGTCCGGATCAGGGGCGGAAGTTCTTCCCGGGGCTTTATCAAATATGTGTCCGGCCATCCTGCCGTTTTCGAACTTAAAGATAAGATCACTGCCCGACAGAACAATGCTTTTTATGTTATGCTTAGCTGCCAGTATTCTGATCTCGGCCCATTGAACAAGCAGGTCAACCTGCTCATTAACAGGTCCGAAAAGATCTCTGAGATCACTGCAGAGCTGCTTAAGATCTTCACTATTTGCAGCAGTGGCAATTTTTCGATAGATGTCCAGCCTTTGCCTCTCAGAGGCGATATACTCTTTGGGGATATATGTGCTAAAACCGAGATCAATTGTCGCAGCAGGCAAAACATCGATAGGCTCATTCCTGAGATGTTTCACAGCATTGGCCAGAAGTCTGCAGTACATTTCATAGCCGACCTGGTGTATATGACCCGACTGTTCGGGACCGAGAATATTTCCTGCTCCCCTGATCTCCAGGTCTCTAAGTGCGATCTTGAATCCCGCGCCAAGCTGCGAATATTCCTCGATCGCTTTCAATCTTTTTGCAGAGGTCGGCGTAACAGGCCTTTTTTCAGGCAGCAGCATATACGCATAGGCTTTGTGCTTGTATCTACCCACGCGCCCTCTGAGCTGATGCAGTTCCGAAAGCCCGAAACGGTCCGCATTGGCAATCAATATTGTATTAGCATTTGGTATATCAAGGCCGGATTCTATAATTGTTGTGCAGACCAGAACATCGATTTCCCCGAGAACAAAATCAACCATCGTGTTTTCAAGCTCATGTTTATGCATCTGGCCGTGCGCTATGGCAATTCTCGCATCGGGAACTATTGCCTTGATCACATCGGCTGCCTTGTTTATTGTCCGGACTCGATTATGAAGGAAAAATACCTGGCCCTTCCGGTTTATCTCGCGTAATATCGCGCTTCCAATCAGGCCTTTGTCATAGCGGGTTATTACCGTTTCGATGCTTCTCCTGTCAAGAGGCGCAGTGGCAAGGGCGCTGATGTCGCGAATACCAAGCATGGAAAGATGAAGTGTCCGCGGTATAGGTGTTGCAGTCATCGTCAGAACATCCATGTTCACACGGAATCTTTTGAGCGATTCTTTGTGTTCGACGCCGAACCTCTGCTCTTCGTCGATTATCAGCAGCCCCAGGTCTCTGAATCCTACATCACTGCTTAAAAGGCGATGAGTCCCGATGAGTATATCAACCTTACCCTCCCTTGCCCGCTTGAGTATCTCACAGGCCTGTTTTGATGTCTTGAATCGGTTCAGGGTTTCAACGACTATCGGGAAGTCCGTGAAGCGTTCGCTGAATGTTCGTGCGTGCTGCACACACAAAACGGTGGTGGGAACGAGAACAGCAACCTGTTTGCCGGATTCAACTGCCTTAAAGGCAGCTCGCATCGCCAGCTCGGTTTTCCCATAACCCACATCGCCGCAGAGTAGCCTGTCCATTGGAATAGGTTTTTGCATGTCGATCTTGATCTGTTCAGCTACCGTAATCTGGTCGGCAGTTTCCTGATACGGGAAAGATTCCTCAAATTCCCTTTGCCAGGTTGAATCGGGATTGAATTCTATACCGCCGAGACTGCGGCGTTTTGCCTGTGTTTCCAGAAGCTCACTTGCCAGGTCCTTCACGGCAAGGGCGACTTTTGCTTTCTGGCCGGCCCATTTTTTTGTCCCGAGCTTGCTCAGCTTCGGCCGGGTGGGCATACTTCCGACATATTTCTGAACCAGTGCGATATTCTGCACGGGAACATGCAGGATTTCATTGTCGGCGTACCGGATAGTAAGATATTCAGCGGGTACATCATTTCGGGTTATGATTTTGATTCCCATGAATTTTCCGATGCCGTGAGAGACATGCACTACCAGATCGCCTTTCTGCAGATCGAGAAAACTTTCAACAGCGCAGGAGGTAGGTGCCGTTCTGATACGCCGCCTCACAATGGATTGCCCGAAAATTTCGTGATGGCTGATAATCGTGCAGTCCAGAGAATCTATGTGGAAACCGGCATGAATGAAACCGACAATAAGCCTGAAATTATGAGGGATTTGTTTTCGTGATTCTTTAATAATTTCGGTTATTCGCTGTACTTCAGCAGCATTTTCACAATACAGCATGACCTCGCTTCCTTCCCCTGCCTTGTCAACAAGCTGCTCTATTGCTGCCTTGCTGCCCGCCCAGATCGGACCTGTTCTGTGCTCGATGTGCTGGACGCTTTTGATGTTGACCCGGAAAAATCGGGATCTGTCCGACCGTGCAAACCGGCAGACATTCAGTTGTATGAACTTTTGGATCGCCCGGTGTATGTCAGACCAGCTGTAGTAAGCGCCGCTGTTTTCTACCCGCCCCAAAAAAAGCTGCGCGGTTTCCTGTATTTCAAGTGGCTCATCCAGAATTATTATGGTCTCGCAAGGAAGCGTGTTTATGAAAAGCTCGCTATCTGCTTCCTTCGCAGGCACAACAGGCGGTATGATATTAACGTACTTTAATTGTTCCTTCGATCGCTGTGTATCGAGATTTATCGTTCTTATGCTCTCGATATTGTCTGCGAAGAATTCAATCCTGAAAGCCTCAGCCTGGCAATATTCGTACTCCTGCTTACCAGCACAGTCTTTTTCAGCTACAGGGGCAAAAATATCGATGATTCCTCCTCGCTGAGCGAACTGGCCCAGCAGCTCGACCTGATCGAGCCTCTCGAACCTGTTGTCAATGAGCCACGCGGCAACCTGTTCAGGGGAAATTTCCTCACCGGCCTTAAGTGAAAGTGAGCCGGCAGTAACTACTCCGGGGCCGGGGACCGGCTGACAAAGCGCTATGACCGAGGATGATATGACCGGCGTTTGACGGAGTCTGGCAGCTTCCGCGGTCTTTACGGTGATTCTTAATCTTTCAGCGGCTATTTCATCGGTCGCATCGAGAAATCGCGTATGCTCCTCATGTGCAGGGAGCGTCTCGACACCTCTGCCGGCAAAAACCTGAAGATCGTCAGCCGCATTGTCAGCATCATCCATGTGCGCACGGATATACAAAATGGGGCGTTTGAGCGTGCTGGCGATATGTGAAGCCAGCAAAGGCGCAAAAGACCCCCATGTTCCCTCGACATCTACGGGCCCCTCTTCAGGCTTTGCCGTTTGAAGCCGGGAAATTATCGCTGCAACCGTCTTGTCCTTGCCAAGGTCCATTGACTATTCATTATTCGCTCTGAAGCAGCGAATAGAAAAAAGTCAGCGGAGGTTCTAAATTTCTTAGATACCCATACTGACCCCGATGCCGTGAGCAGCCTTTATCAGCGGATGATTTCTGGGTACTTTTCTGATTTTTCCGGCAACCTGCCAGAGGGGAACGCTGGAGATTTTCCCTTCTTTCCAGACAACCAGGTGGTTTTTGACCCCTTTAATCAGAAGCTCCATAGCGCTGTATCCGAACTTGGTGGCCATGGCCCTGTCGAAAGCCGATGGTGTTCCGCCTCTCTGAATATGTCCCAGCGTTACAGCCCTGCACTCGAGGCTTGTCCCGGCATAGATGTCCTGGACAAGCTTATTGGCAATTCCCCCAAGCCTGACAGGATCAGGGCTGCATAGGAGCCTGTTTTTTACAACCATTTTCCCGCCTTTCTCAACAGCTCCCTCGCTGACGACAATAATACTGAATCTTCTTCCTTTCTGGGATCGCTGAACGACGCAATCGCACACCTTGTCAAGATTGTAAGGAATTTCAGGAATCAATATCACGTCCGCACCGCTGGCCATTCCCGAATAGAGGGCTATCCAGCCGGCGTATCTTCCCATGACTTCGACAATCATCACACGGTGGTGCGAGCTTGCGGTAGTGTGTAATTTATCCAGCGCGTCGGTCGCCGTCGTTACCGCCGTGTCGAAGCCAAAGGTAATGCTGGTGCCCCAGAGGTCATTGTCGATGGTTTTGGGCACACCCATAACGGTAATCCCCCTTTTTGCGAATTCCGCCGCTGAAGCCATCGTGCCGTCGCCGCCGATGGCGATGAGTGCATCAATTTCATGTCGATTGAGGTTATTTATGCAGTTATTTGAAACATCCTTGAAGATCACTCTGGAGCCGTTTTTAACAGCGAACCTGAACGGATTTGCGATATTGCTGGTGCCCAGAATCGTTCCGCCCTGGGTCAATATGTTGCTTACATCGTTGTAGCTGAGCATGTGCATCCGATTTTCGATCAGTCCGAGGTAGCCGTCCTCGATGCCCCAGACCTCAAGGTTATACTTATGAATCGCTGTTTTTGTAACCGCCCGGATTACCGCATTTAGACCCGGACAATCACCTCCACCGGTCATCACAGCAATAGATCGAATTTTTTTCATTTCAGAAACCCTTTAACATCAGGCTATAAGTTTTTGAGCAGCCTTGACGATCGCTTCGGTTGTTATGCCGAATTTTTCAAAGCAGACCTTGCCCGGAGCAGACGCACCGAAACTCGACATGCCGATAAATACTCCCTCATCGCCAATCCATTTTTCCCAGCCCATTTTTACACCCGCCTCGACGGCAATTCTGGCCTTGACATCTGGTGGTATCACCGAATCGCGGTATTTCTTATCCTGTCGTTCGAAAAGCTCCCACGAAGGCATGCTGACAACCTGTGCCTTTGTGCCGTTTGCCGCCAGTTTTACAGCAGCCTCTATCGCAAGGTGCACCTCTGAGCCGGTCGCAATCAGAACAACATCAGGCCTGGCATGTTTTATAAGGGCGTATGCGCCTTTTTCGAGGTTGGTCGCGCTTGGAAATTTCTGCTGGTCAAGTACAGGCAGACTCTGTCGGGTCAGGCATATCACCGCAGGCCCATCGGGATGCTCAAGTATGTATTTCCACGCCGAAGCCGTTTCATTCGCGTCAGCAGGTCTCAGAACCACAAGGCCTGGCAACGCACGCATCGTCGCGAATTGTTCGACCGGCTGATGCGTAGGACCATCTTCGCCCAGACCGATACTGTCATGAGTATATACAAAAATCGTCGGGTAATTTGACATTGCCGCCAGCCGAAGCGGCGGACGCATGTAATCGACAAATACCAGGAAAGTCGCACCATAAGGCCTGACAAAACCATTTACGGCAATACCATTCATGATCGCCCCCATCGCATGTTCGCGCACACCGTACCTGATGTATCTGCCCGACCTGTTGTTTTTCTGAAAGTCTTCTGCGCCTTTGAACCGGGTATTATTGGAAGGGGTCAGGTCCGCTGAACCGCCCAGCACAAGCGGCATGTTCGGCATAACCGCATCCAGTACCTTGCCGGAGGCCGAGCGGGTGGCGATAGCACTGGCGGGATCAAACTTGGGCAGCAGTTTTTCCAGATCGACAGGAATTTTGCCGTTCGCCGCGCCCTGCAGTTCTGCAGCCAGGCTGGGACAGGTTTCGCCATAAGCACAAAGCCTGTCAAGATACTTCTTCTCCAATTCACTGCCTTTTTTCACAGCCTTTCGCATGTGTTCGAGAACCTGATCAGGAACAACGAATGTTTTTTCCGCGTCCCAGCCGAACTTTTTCTTTATCAGCTTTACCTCCTCTTCGCCCAATGGTGCTCCGTGAGCTTTTTCACTGTCCTGGAAGTTGGGGCTGCCGAAACCTATGTGAGAGCTGAATTTGATAAGGCTTGGTCTTTGCTTTTCTTTTTTTGCGTTTTCCAGGGCCTTTTCAAACGCGACCATGTCATTGCCGTCGCCCGCTACTGCCTGCACATACCAGCCATAGGCTTCGTATCGTTTGGCGGCATCTTCAGTAAATGCAAGTGACGTGTGACCGTCTATCGTAATATGGTTATCGTCATAAATAACAATCAGATCATCAAGTCCCAGATGGCCTGCCAGGCTGGACGCTTCGCAACCTACCCCTTCCTGAAGACACCCGTCTCCCGCGATTGCGTATATGTTGTAGTCAAAAAGCTCAAAACCCTCCCGGTTGTAGCGATTGGCCAGGTATTTCTTGGCGATAGCCATCCCCACTGCATTTGCGATTCCCTGGCCCAGCGGCCCGGTTGTAACCTCCACACCCGGCGTTTCCCGGTATTCAGGATGCCCCGGCGTCCTGCTGCCGTACTGGCGGAAATTTTTTATCTCTTCCAGCGAAAGATCATATCCCATCAGGTGCAGCAGGGCATATAAAAGCGTGCTGCCGTGACCTGCCGACAGAACGAATCGGTCTCGATTGGGCCATTTCGGGTTAGCCGGATTATGCCTCAGGTGCCTTGTCCAAAGGGTATACGCCGCCGATGCCATTCCCATCGGCATTCCCGGATGGCCCGATTTGGCCTTCTGGACCGCATCCAAAGCCAGAAATCTTATTGTTTGCACACAAAGCTCATCAAGTTCGGATAGACCGGGGTTTTTCACCGTAACTGCCATAATCAAATTCCTGCCAAAAAACCTGTAAAATCACAAGTTGCTGTAACACCGCTGTTTCAGCACCGCTGCGCAAACCGAGCCGATAGAATAACCTCAAAAACCTCTTCTGGCAAGCGCATTTAACATCGTGCTCGGTGCTGGAGCCCGTCTCTGCAAAGGTTTTTTCTTGACAAGTAACCCTTAAATTGTATAATTCATCTTATAAACATAAACAATTAGGGGAAATTAAGGAGGCGGCTGAGAAAACAACATCCTGGTTCCCCCAAGATATAAATTCGTAGAAAAAGTGCATATAAAATGCATAGATTGGACTCCTGAAAAACCAGGAAACCGTGTGAACGGCATTGGCTGATAACCCTAAAAGGAGGTTAATCAGTTTTTAATCTGAGCTTTTCAGGGAATCTAAACCATATGTCTTGATATCGGATTAATGATTTTAATGGGAGAAACATATGAGAAAGATATTAACTGGTTCAATTTTAATGATTTTCACAATTATATTTTGTCCCTCTTCTCTTCTGTTTGGTGCATCTACAACTTATTATATAAATGATTCGACTGTAACAGGAGGCTGGGCTGCTGGTAATGATGGTAATGCTGGTACCTCGAAAGCCGCACCTTTTGCAACTATAGAGCAAGCACTCGACAATCATGGCAGTACAGTACCGGGCACGGATATAATTACGATTATTGTAAGAGATGGAGCCACTCTGGCTCCTGATAGGATGAAATTTGATAATGCTGGGAATAAACATGACGCTTATGATTTTATAATACAATCCGAGAATGGTGGGAATTTTACTTTTGTATCCGATACCGATTGGGAATCGTTGTGTTTTTCAAATGTTACTTCTGGATCTGTTAGCATCTCAAACATGACCGTGTCTCGGGATACTATCGTTTATTTAATTCAGTACCTCCCGGATAAGGGGATGGATCTGACTCTGATTGATTGTAATTTCAGTACACCTGCAGGAGCTTCTTTTGCATTATATATGCAGGCAAATACAACGGGTACGCCAAGCAGGAATGTCACGCTCAATAACACCTTTTTATCAGCGGCAAATCCTGTAGCTGAAATTTTTGATGGCCAAGATATAGTAATTGAAAATGGTTCTTCTTTGGTTAACACTGATGTTGCGGGAATAGCTATTAGACATCAGGGCGACATAAGTTCATTGACCATTAGCAGTTCTACGATTACTGCGGGTGCATCGGGGAATGGTGCAAGAGCCATTGATAGCTGGGCTACAGCGACCATTGGTGAACTGAAGATTCTTAACAGTACCTTGACAAGTGGCGATGAAGTTATCCGAATAAAGGATAATGTTGGTAAGTTGTTAATTTATAATAGTATTATTACCGGAGGCAATCAACCTGATGGTTGTAGTGCGGGTTTATATTTGGGTGAGGATCTATTGGCGAATGTTGGCAGTGCTTTTGGTGAAGTAACTATTCTTAGTAACACAATCAGCTGTGCTAACGGTTCTGCTATTCGACTTCACTACGGAATAAATAACGCTAATATTGGTTACAATAAAACATCTGGCGGCGGTACGGCTCATTCATTTGTGTTTTACGGTTCAAACTTACACATCCATCATAATATATGCACAGGCAATCTGGCAATGTTTGAGTCCGGTAACGAGATACCGAAGGGTACTTCTGGAGCAGCAGGAGGCAATCACATTCATCACAATACGGTCTATTCTGCAGTTGGCAAGGCTTTTTTAACTGGTTTGCCTTCTGGTGCAAGTTATGCAGCCTGGCTTTGTCCTACAGGCTCGGATGTTTATAATAATATCTTTGTTTCAAATTCATCAATTAATTATGCGTTTTATGATTATGAAGGATGTGGTGGTTTATTAACCCGTAGAGGTGTTAATGGCGATGACAAAATGAGTCATTTTATGGACTATAACTGCTACTATAACTTAGCCGATAATACAAAAGCGGTTAAATTGGGATATAATGGTATTGAATGTGATACCCCTGCTGAAATACAAGCAGTTTGGGCTACAGGTGAAAGTGATGGAAGCCCGTGGAATGTAATGATGTATGAAATTAATGATCAACATAGTATCGTTGCAAATCCATTATTTGTCGATATTGCAAATGATGATTTCCGATTGAGGGAAAATTCTCCATGTATCAATGCCGGCATGTCAGCAATCGGCAGCATCGACTCGGATTACAACAGCCATACAAACATGGGAGCATGGCAGGGAGTGGCTATACCACCAAATTGTTCTGATCCCATAGAAGCAGATTTTAACTCAGATTGTAAGGTTGATTTCAAAGATTTAGCAATATTCCTGCAAAGCTGGCTTCAATGTAATCTTGAACCACAGGAAACCTGCTGGGAATAAATGAATCTGCTGCGTTTTTATTGAGGCTGTTGCTGGCCGGCCGTGTTAAAGAGAAAACATAGAGCGTTGCTCTTTCATGTGGCGGCCCTCTGGCGCCCTGCACCGCGATAACGAAAATCGAAATCGCCCGGATTTTTCTGAAAGTGTTCATTATCAGCCCCTCGATTACATATATGAAACTTCAAGTCCCCATCAACAAACTTAATTATACCCCGCAAAGCTGCAAATATCAAGGAAATGTTAAGCAAACGTTAAGCAGCAGCATAAAATTTCAACAAAATGCAGCAAGTGAATTATCCGGAGATGTTATTCTCGGACCGAAAATGTAATTTTTTACACCCAAAGCGAAAATTTTTCGATGTGCCTGAAAGCCTGATCCGAACAAAAAAAATAAGTTTTTGTAGAATTCATACAATCTGTATAATATTCAGCTAAAAGTATATCACATGGATACTTTCGGAAAGGTTCGTATCATGACGCGTCGTAAAATTGTCCTGACCGGCTTGTGTGTTTTGTTGAGGACATTGTTTTGCTGCTCTGCAGTTGCGGCAGCAGTGGACCGAACATCACAACAAGGCTTTGGAATCGCCGTTAGAGGCTTATCAACGTAAGAAATCTTTGCCAATATCATGAGGGATTACCTGAAATATAGGTTTTTGAAATATTGTTTTAGGACTTTGAAAAATGGCAAACCAAAAGAAAGTTTGTATCCTTGGAGCTGAAAGCAAACTTGCTGTATTGATGGATTTGCTTTGGGCGGAGAGTGATGACGGCAGGGGGACAATGGGTAAGCAATATCACTGGGGTACATTTGGACGGAAAATTATTATCAGCGGTTTCGAAATGGAACGTATGCCCGGCGGAACTGCGTTAGGTACTTCCGATACATCGGATTATCCCAGGCGGATTCGGTTGGAAACTTCGCGCGACTGTGGAGAAAGTTTTGAGACAATCATCGAAGAGCGGATCAATGATTGGCTGGAGGCCCAGATAAAGAAATGGCAGTTTGAGCCGGTGGAAGTTGATAATGTTCGGCTGGTTATTTTGGAGACCGTTAAAAATCGCTTCCCCACTTATAAGAACGTTAAGACTGCATGGGTTCTTGCTGACCGACAGGCTGAAGAAACGGCTGAACGCGGCGAGAAAGATGTCAAAAGGCTCAGCGAACAAAGTTTTGAACCTGCAGAAGAGTTCAGCGAGCCGAAGGAGCATGTTGTCTGCCAAATTGAAGGGGATGAAATAATATATTCTTCGCCTGATTTCCGGATAGCTTTCAACCGCCATTTTGCTCAGATCACTCGTTTGGGCTGGGATTTATATGGTGATGACCGGCGAGACAAGAATCTGTTGTTAAAGTCCGGCCCGGCAGGCGGCTTTCCTTGTTTGTCATTGGGGCCGTGTAAAGCCGCACCGGCAGTTCCCAAAAAAACCACCGGTGGAAATGTTTTAATGCCGAGTTTTTCGGTTGCCCAGGACACAGTCAGCAGCAGAAGCGGCGGCGGCACTCTGCATGTTGTCGGGCCTTTGAATAGCGGAACGGACTGGCGGCACTGGGACGGCTGGCCTAGCGGCTATGAAGGGCTGCTTGTTGAGCAGTTCTATGTGCTGGTAGCGATGATTACCGGTTATCTCGGTCTTGAGCTTACAATTGCTGGCCATAAATATGCTGTTGGTAGTGGCTATGATGCGTTGGTAAAGCGGACAGGCAGTAAGTGTGATTTCGGTGTTGTTACTGACTTCTAACAGGAGATAAAGTTATGTTACATGAGCTTACAAAGATTAAAAAGGCCGAAACAGGACGTTTTTCCTCGTGGGACAAGACCGGCCGTAATGCCGATCGTTGGATATTAAAAGCCGGCGAAACAAAGGTACTGGCTGATATAAAAGGGCCGGGCTGTATTACCCATATCTGGATGACACAGCGAAATCATTATCGTGAATGTTTGTTAAAAATCACATGGGATGACGCTAAATATCCGAGCGTTTTGTGTCCGCTTGGGGATTTTTGTGGCCTGGGACATGGGATTGTCAATTCCTATCAGTCGCTTCTCTTTGCAGCCTCAACACTACGCAACAATGAATTTAACCAGGGTTGCGCTCTGAACAGCTATGTGCAGATGCCCTTCGCAAAACGTGCGGTCGTTGAACTTATAAATCAGAGTAAACAGGAGCATATGCAGTATTTTTATATCGATTATGAAACTTATGATATGCCGCTTGAAGATGCGGGATATTTTCATGCACAGTTTTGTCGTGAGAATCCCTTCGGAGGCTGGGGACATGAAATTGTCGTCAATACCCCAGAAGCAAATATCGCAAACAAAGGACAAACCGCATGGAAGAATAATTATGTTATACTTGACACAAAAGGCAGGGGGCATTACATCGGCTGCAACATCAGTGTTACGAATTTCCAGAAAACATGGTGGGGCGAAGGCGATGATATGATCTGGGTCGATGGCTACAAGTGGCCGCCTGATCTGCATGGTACCGGCAGCGAGGATTATCTCAATCAGGCATGGGGAATGCAGGACAACGCCTTTTTACGCAATGGCTCATCTATCTTTGAAGGCAATACCGCAATTGGTAAAGGCAAAACGCTCTGGAGCGGGCAAACAGGCGGCTACCAGACAAGCTACGTCCACCACATTGAAAATCCTGTGCGTTTCGAAAAGGAAATAAAGGTAACGATTGAGCACGGGCACGGCAACCACCTTTGTAATGAAATGAGCAGCGTTGCTTACTGGTACGCGGATAAACCTGGCAGGGCTGTCAAGGTTCCGCCGGTTGAAAAGCGTATGCCTGTATTGCAGGATAATACCGGCAATTGGCTTTATGATAAAAAAAATCAGATAACATCAAAGAAAATAAAACCGAATCGTGAGATGTTGAAAATGAAGGCCAAATGGAGCAGGAAAACCCAAAAAGGCTGATCATTGACACTGATATAGTGATTAAGAAGCAGCTGGACCTTGTATTTTTCCGGAGATTCTTTTAGAAGTGAGCTTGTTCCCTGTTTTTCTTGTGATTTGTTCTGCGTTTATGCATGCGGGGTGGAACCTTCTTGCCCGGCGCCAGAGGTCGGAAAGAATATTTTTCGCAAGGATGAACATAATTATAATTGTAGTTGGTTTCCTCCCTTTTCTGATCAGCGAAGTCATGACGCGATCGATTCCTGCCGCAGCGTGGATTTGTGTATCGGGTTCAGGCCTGTGTTGCGGAGTTTATACTTTTTGCCTGGCAAGGTCGTATGAATTAGCTGATTTTACAGTGACTTATCCTGTCGCCAGAGCTCTGCCTGTTTTGTTGATCGGTGTTGGTGATGTATTACTTGGTAAATCGCTGTCAGTCGCAGGCTGGGCGGGCCTTGCTCTTGTTGCTGCAGGGTGTTTTTTCGCACCGCTGCATTCGTTTCGGGAGATTCACTTTCGTCGGTATATCTCCAAGGCGAGCTTCTGGATGGTATTGACGGCTTTGTGTACGGTTGGCTACTCCATGCTGGACAAAAAGGCGGCGGAGGTGATTGTCAGAACCGGGCCTGCAACAGCAGCAAGGTATGGTTATGCGTTTTTCTTTGTCGCCGGGATGATTTATCATACGCTGTTGTGGTTACTCGGCAATAATAATCTAAAGGGAAATAAGATCGGATGGAAAAGTCCGTTTTGGGCGGCATGTTTCCTCTTCGGAGCATACTGGCTGGTTCTGTGGGCATTTCAATTGAGCGAACAAGCCAGTTATGTTGTGGCTTTCAGGCAATTCAGTATAATTGTCGGCGTTGTTCTGGCATTTTTGCTGTATAAGGAACGTGGCCTGGTTGTGCGTCTGAGCGGTACTGTAATGATTACGCTTGGTCTGGTTTTGATCGGTATTTGGGGCTGAGCGCAAGATGGAAGGTATTTTGAGAATTGTCAGGCAATCAGAGGTCGACCCCCGGCTGGATCAGGAGATCAAGCGGGGCTATTGCATCTGTTATGAAAAGGACCTCGCATTTTTTTCACAAACTCGTTCATGGCATGGCAGTTGGCCGGCATGGCTGGTTGTGATTGAAAAAGGCAGGGAAGTGATTGCTCACACCGGCATTGTCGATAGAACGATCAGTATTGGCGGCAGAGATGTTCGCATAGCGGGGATACAGGGTGTTTATGTTCTTCCTGACCATCGCGGCAAAGGTCTGGCTGATCAGGTCCTCAACGCTGCGATGCGTGAAGCTGAGAGACTTGAGTTTGATTTTGGACTGCTGTTTTGCATTCCTGAGATCGAAAAAGTCTACAGCAGGTGCGGCTGGCAAAAACTCGAAGGACGAAGGATTACTCGCATTGACAAAGATGGCAGCGAGGTGCCGATTCCCGGGTACAACATAGTGATGTATTATCCGCTTGGCAGGCGTGAACTGCTGGCAGGTAATATTAACCTTAAAGGAAACGACTGGTAAGGTTAACGCGATTCGAGGGTTTGAGAGACGGCTTGGCAGGACCTTATGGTCTTTGCCAGTCCGGGTGTTATAGCTGCTAACCTTTGGAGCTCCTCGTTTCTCAGGGGGTCCTGTTTTGTGCGATACACAAGGATAAGCCCGACTGCCGAGCCGCTGCAGAGGAGGGGCACCGCAGCAAAGGATATTTTGTTGAGCATAGCGAGATTTCCCTGCAGTCCCATTGCGAACATATCCTCGGCAAAACAGAGTTTATTTGAATCACAGATATTTTGCACCAGCTCGACAGTAAAACAGTCTATAAACTGCCGGACATCAGGATTATCCTGTGTATCGCAATCAAACAAATGGACCTGCAGGTCATTGCTGCCCAGCAGCAATACAGCGATGCCGCAACTGCTGAGCGACTCAGTCATCAAAGACGAAGCGGCATTAACTGCCTTGCTTAGATCGGTTTGGCCTGCGATCTGCTCGTAGACATTGACTACAAAGCTCAATGTCATCAATTTCTTTAAAAAATCCTTCTGGGCAACAACAATATTGTTGCAGAGAATATCAATTTTCCCGGCCTGTTGCCGTTTGATTACATTGAGTTTGCGGACAAGCTGGCGTATCCTTTTGTATCTCAGTTCTTTGTTCACCATAAAGCCTGCTGCAATTAAACTATGTTTGGGTTACCCTGCGCTCTCTGTAATAGGTTTTCGGCTCTGAAGGAAGGGCTCTTTAGGATGGATACTCAATTCCGGGGCGTAATCTGTCCTGCCCTATAATAATGGATTGACAGTATTAAAAGGGTTTGTATGTTGCCAAACGGCGCCTTCAGGGCGGGTAAGCAGATTCAGGTCTCTTTTATTCGGACGTGAAACCTGCTGGCTGTTTAGGTTTTACAAGGCAGCAGAATAGTTACAGTAGTTCCATATCCTGGACGGCTGATTATGTTGAGCCTGCCGCCGTTGGCCTCTATGAGCTTCTTAGCCAGCGTCAGCCCCATGCCCCGCTGACGTCCGGCCTGTTTGGCGGAAAAGAAAGGAAGCGTCGCTTTTTGAAGCACACTTTGGTCCATCCCGCAGCCGGAGTCGATAATGCAGATATTTACAGTTTCAGCAGTATCCTGAACCGAACCTGATATCCTTATAGGGCCGTTACGGTCAGGATAGGACTCCAGGGCATTAGAGAGTATATTTGATATTGCAGAGACCATCTGGTTCTCGTCGATAAAGACATTGCCAAGCGTTTCCATGCCCTGCATTTGAATTTCGAGCTGGCTGAGATTATGCTTTTGATAGGTTGCTTTGATTGTCTGGTTGAGTAAACTGGCAACGCTTATGCTTGTCCTGTGCGCAGTAACGGGCTGGGCAAAAGCGAGCAGGTCCTTGATTATCTCAGAGATTTGTGATGCTCTGTCAATAATCTGTTTTAGTATCTCGGCTTTCTGCGTATCGGTTTGGGTTTGTGCGAGCATCTGAGCACGGCCTGATATAACAGCAAGAGGATTGTTGAGTTCGTGAGCGGCACCAGCGGCGATTTCGGCAAGTAACGCCGTTACTTCTGCCGAGACTTGCTGCTCATTACCGCTGACAGGTTGAGTAAGAAGCTGGCCGAATTTCTCGGCGATATATCCCTGCCTTGCGGATTCCACTGCGGCTGCGATTATTGCCGAGGCAACATTGGCGGCAGATGCAAATTTGGCAATATGGCGCGCTATATCGACCGAATAATGAAATTCAAAAGCGATTAGTCCCACGGCACCCGCTTCTGTCAGCAGCGGGGCGATTTTTGTTTTCTCGGCGTCAAAATCCGCATGTGTCTGATCAAGCAGTTTTTGGACCGGCGGGGGGGTATCAAAAATATTGAACTGGTTGTGTAATTCAGGTGGTATGACCAGATCAAGGTCCGGCATATCGGCTGGAACCGAACTGTGTAGCCCGTCAGATTCAGGAGTAACGATTTCGAGGAGCTTATTTTGAGGGCAGTTAAACAAAACAACAGCAACCCGGCCGGTTTGAAAGAGTTTCTTCCAATGTGAAGCGATGCAGGCTGCAAGGTCCGCAGGCAGTCTTTCGATGCCGGCATCGGCAACTATCGCATTTGTAAACTCATCATAAGCTGAATGTGCCGCCAGCCGGATGTTTTCTTCGGTCAGTTTCTTGTTATCGGCTGCCAATTCAACAGCCATATCGTGAATTGCAGTACGGCAGGCTTGACTGGCGTTGCTTTCGTCGAGCCTGAGTAATTGGCGGCGCCGGCTCAGCTCGTCAGCGGAATTTTTTCTGATCTGTTCAATCCGATCAGGGCTTATTGAAAGTGCATCAGCAATGTGTGCGATATCGGCAGGCGGGATGATAGCGGCCTCAGAAATTATACATTCAGCCAGTTGCACAACCTGGATAAGTCTAACATCGATAAGGACTTTTGAAACAGCGGCCGGATCTGTGTGGTGCAGCCAGATTGCGGTTATGATTTCGTCGGGCAGCTTCCATTTTCGGGCGAGATGTTTACCAATGAGGGTATGGTCGGTGCCAAGGTATTTCTGTTCGAGAAGGATTGAGCTGGTATTTGTGATTTGTGCCTGTTCCGTGATTTTTTTGAAGCTTTTGGGCATTTGTTCATCAAGGAAAAAACAGCCGATATCGTGCATTACTCCTGCCGTAAATGCCAGGTGCATCTGATCGCCAGGGTAGATCGATTCGGCGATCTGCTGTGCACAGCACGCAACTGCAAGAGCATGGATAGTTAAGTCCTTTCTGCTGATGTCCCCTGCAGGGGCGGAGTCAGCATCGTCAAGGATTTTTATAGACAAAGCTGCCTCTCGAAGAGCCGGGATTGAAAGCTTTATAAGAATCTGTTGAACGGAAAACTGTGCCCGGTTTATAGTCAAGCCGGACTCTCCAGCTAGTTCCAGAAGGACGACTGTCAGTGCCGGGTCTGATTCGACTATTTCTGCGACGCGCGGAATTGATATTTGGGATCCGCTTAGGGACCTGACCAGGGCAGCAGATGTGCACGGCGATACTGAAAAGCTCCGGAATCTGCGAAGTGCTGTTTCTATCTGTCGAGCAGCTTCAAAGTTGGCGGTAAGGGTCATTTGATGTACCTCAGTTTAGCTGGAGTACACCGGCGATTTTGTCAATAAGCTGGTTTACATCAAAGGGCTTTTTAACGAAGTCGACTGCTCCGGCAGCGAGAAGGCCGTCAATTTCGCTTTGGTTTATGACGCCGCTGATAATGATGATTTTTATCTTTGCAAAGTCGGGGTTGCTTTTGATGGTCTTACAGACGACGTTTCCATTTACATCCGGCAGCATATAATCCAGCAGGATGAGATCCGGATTGAATCGTTGCGTAAGGATGCCCGCCTCATAGCCCCCTGAAGCGTTTTCGACCTCAAATCTGCCGTCCCGAATGAGTACGTCGGTTAGCAGTTCGAGAATTTCGTCGTCATCGTCCACGATCAGCACCTTTTTTCTTTTGGACGTCAATGCCAGATTACCAAAGGGAATATTATTTTCCCTCATAAACTTGACGAGATTATCCTGCGGAATTCTTCGGAATTTTGAGCCGGGAATGCGAAATCCCTCAAGTCTTCCTGAATCAAAGCATCGAATGATAGTTTGCTGGCTAAGATTGCATATATCTGCAACTTCGCCCGTGGTGAACAGGTTCTTTACTTTTGCCATTCCTTTTCCCTCGATACCTATTTGGATACCTTCCGTTGTCCCAAATTACCTTGATTTGCCATCTTAACGGCTTTTTTGGGGGAATGTCAAGTATAAATTTGGCAGAAAGGGCTTTGAGGGGTGAAAATAGTGATATTATCGCCCTGGGGGGTGTTATGCTGGGAAGCAGGATCGGAAGATTTTAAGTACAATTTGACTTTTAGGTTGTTAGATTTGGCAAAGATAGGAGAACTGGGCAGGAAAAGCGATGAGAAGAAGCTTCGTGCTGGCTGGTAATGGTGTTTTTTGGTTGAAAACAGCCATTGTTGACAGGTTCTGCGATGATTGTATACTGTAGGCTCTTCGGATGTCAGGCAAAGTTAAGGATCAGGATTATGGCCGAATTAAGACATTATATCGCCGTGGATCTGGGCGCGGAAAGCGGCAGGGTAATGCTGGGGGCCGTCTCGCCTGAGAATATGGTGCTTACAGAAGCCTATCGTTTTTCCAATGAACCGATTAAGGTTGATAAATCGCTTCGCTGGGATTTTAACAAAATGTTTTCACAGATTAAAAAGGGCATAAGCGAAGCTGCCAGACAGTGCGATAAACCCTTATCAGGGATTGGAGTTGACAGTTGGGGAGTGGATTTCGGTTTGATCGGCGATAACGGCCGATTGCTGGAAAACCCGTATCATTATCGTGACAGCCGAACGAATGGTATAATGGCTAAGGCCTTTGAATTGATGCCGAAGCGGCAGATATATAATAATACCGGGCTTCAATTCATGCAGCTTAACACCATATATCAGTTGCTTTCAATGCGTCTTGCGGATTCACAGGTATTGACAAAAGCCGCAAAACTTCTCTTTACCGCTGATCTGGTTTCATATCATTTGTGCGGTGAGCTTTTCGCGGAGTATACCCTTTCGAGCACATCGCAACTGATGGATATGGCCAAAGGAATCTGGTCCGAAGAGATTTTTCAGAGACTTTCCTTGCCGCTTGATATTATGCCCTCCGTTGTTCAGGCCGGCACAGTGGTCGGTACCGTAAAGGAAAACTTGGCTGATGAAATGGGTTGTGGGCTTGTTCCGGTGATTGCGGTAGCCTCGCATGATACGGGTTGTGCAGTTGCGGCGGTTCCTGCCGGGACGCATAACTGGGCCTATATTTCCAGCGGAACATGGAGTTTGATGGGCATAGAGACGACTAAAGCGATTATCACCGACAAGACTTTCGAATATGAGTTCACAAACGAAGGTGGTGTTTCTGGCACGATTCGCCTGCTGAAGAATATTATGGGATTATGGCTTGTTCAGGAATGCAGGCGGCAGTGGCAGCGCGACGGTGATGAGCTTTCGTATGATCAGTTGACGGCAATGGCTCAGAAATCTGAACCTTTTGCTGCTTACATTGATCCAAGCTGTGCGGATTTTCTTGCTCCCGGCGATATGCCTTCGAGAATTAATCAGTACCTGGCAAAGACCGCTCAGCGCCAAATCAATGATAAAGGGCTTATGGTTCGTGCGATACTTGAGAGCCTTGCGTTTGTATACCGGCAGGTAATGGAGCAGATTGAGGACATCAGCGGCGAGAAAATTGATGTTCTGCATATCGTCGGGGGAGGCATCAAAAACCGGCTGCTGTGTCAGTTCGCTGCAAACGCGACGGGTAAAAAGGTCCTTGCCGGGCCCGTCGAAGCAACTGCAGGCGGCAATATAATTATTCAGGCCATGGCATGTGGCCGGATAAAGTCGCTCAGCCAGGCAAGGGAATTGGTCCGTAATTCTTTCGAGGTAACAGAATACCTGCCGGCCGATACGGCAAAATGGACCGAACGATACGCGGAGATAAGTTAATATGCCCGGTTGGAGGAGAAGTTTTGTTTGATGACCTTCAGGCAAGCCTGGATGACTTCGATATTCACAATCGTATGGGCGCTTTGCAAAAGCTCGTGGCCCTTAACCCTGATACGCTGGCTGTGAAAGCCGGTCAATATGTAAACATGCACTGCCATACTTTTTTCTCCTATAATGCTTATGGTTATTCGCCGAGCCGCTTTGCCTGGCTTGCGCGCAGCAGAGGTCTTGCCGCCGCGCAAATTGTGGATTTTGATGTACTGGACGGCCTTGACGAGTTTATCGAGGCAGGTAGGCTCCTGGAGCTTAAAGTCGCCGTTGGTATGGAAACACGGGTATTTGTTCCCGAATTTGCCGACAAAGAGATGACCTCACCGGGCGAGCCGGGCATAACTTACCACATGGGAGTCGGATTCGTTTCCTGCGATCTTAAAAAAGGGCAAAAAAGTTTTTTGAACATGCTTCGGTCAACAGCCCAGCGGCGGAATATTGAACTGGTATCAAGGGTAAATCAATATCTTCGCCCGGTTGTACTGGATTATGAGCGGGATGTTGTTCCTCTTACACCCTCGGGCAATGCTACCGAGCGTCACATATGTCTTGCATATGTGAAAAAAGCTGTGGAAGTTTTTAATAGTTCGGATGATCTGGCTCGGTTCTGGAGTGAGAAACTTTCGGTTGAATCGGATGAACTTGATCTGCCGGATGGGCCCCGACTGCAAGGCATCATTCGCACAAAGACGATGAAGCAAGGCGGGGTAGGCTATGTTCAGCCTGATACCGGCTCGTTTCCCAGGATGGCACAGACCAACGAGTTTATCCTTGCTGCAGGGGCTATACCTGCTTTGACATGGCTCAGCGGTTTCTCGCAAGGCGAAAAGGCAATAGAACGGCTTCTTGATGTTGCGATGGACAGCGGTGTTGCAGCGATTAATATAATCCCGGATCGCAATTTTACCCCCGGGATCAAGGATGAAAAGCTGGCAAATCTTTATCATATCGTTAATATTGCACAGTCTAGGAATTTGCCTGTAGTAGTCGGCACGGAGATGAACAGCCCGGGACAGAAGTTTGTGGATGATTTTGACAGCGAAGAGCTTGCACCGCTTTTGCCGGTTTTCCTGAAAGGTGCCTATATTGTTTACGGCCATTCGGTTATGCAGCGAAGGTGCGGGCTGGGCTACATCAGCCGATGGGCGCAAAGCAGGTTTTCGTGTTCTGCAGAAAAAAACAGCTTTTTTGAGGAGATTGGCGCTGTATTGGAGCCAAAGGCGGAGCATCTGCTGGATGGTTTAGATGAGACCGCCACTCCGAATCAGATTTTGAAGAAAATCCGACGTTGATGAATTTTGGAAAACTTTTATGCCTCAACACATTCCTGAAACACAGCACGCAGTCCAGTTGACCGGCCCGGATGAGCTGATGCTGAACAGAAACAAAGCCGTTACAGCACCCGGCGTGCATCAAATTCTTTGCCGGGTGCTTGCGAGCGGCCTTTGTTTTTCGGATCTTAAGCTACTCAAACAGTTTTCGAAGCATGTGCGCAAGACACCGGTGATCGCCGGCCTGGAGCCTGACGTGCTGAAAGGGATTCCCGGCTATGTGCCCGATGAGCTTGCTACTGTTCCGGGACATGAAGCCGTCGTCGAGGTTTCCGCGGTTGGCGACTGTGTCGAGGGCTTCGAACGGGGTGACCGTTATCTTGTTCAGGCTGACTGGAGGTGGATAAAAACGAAATCAGCCAACGCCGCATTTGGTTACAACTTTGAAGGTGCGCTGCAGGAATATGTGCTGCTGGATACGCGAACGATAACTTCTCCGGATGGTGAATCGATGCTGCTTCCGGTAAGGCAGAATGACCTTTCGGCTGCTGCGATAGCTTTGGTTGAGCCGTGGGCCTGTGTTGAGCAGGCATACGCGGTTAAAGAAAGAAAAACAATTAAGACCGGCGGGCGAATGCTCATAGTTGTCGAAGTCGGGATAGATCTTCAGGTGCTAAAAAGGTTCCTTCATCGGTTTGGCAAACCGCAGGCGATTACAATTATTTCAGAAAAAACTGAATTGAGTATCGCAGAGGTTTATGTGATACGCGTTGGAAATATCTCAGAGTTGCCTGATGAGGCTTTCGATGATGTGATATACTTTGGCAGTTCCGCAGATACGCTTGAGTCGCTTTTTCCCAAGCTGGCCGGCAGGGGGCTTTTGAACATTATTCTGTGTGGCGGCAGAATCGGAAGGGCAGTTAAGTGTCACATAGGCAGGGTTCATTATGGCGGATTGCGCGTTATAGGAACAACCGGAGTTGACCCGTCGGAATCATTATCCTGTATCCCGTCTTCCGGCGAGATTCGCCCGGGTAATGCCATTGATGTTATCGGGGCGGGTGGGCCGATGGGCGTTATGCATGTCATAAGAAACATTTGCCAGGGCGTTAAGGATGTTTCAATCTTTGCCGGCGATATCGATGATGAAAGGCTGAACACTCTTTCTAAAATCGCCAAACCGTTGGCGGACAGGAACAAAATTGCATATCATACCTATAACGCGGCGAATGAATCCCCTGCTGAAAAGTTTGATTATGTGATACTCATGGCGCCGGTGCCCGCACTTGTCGCGCAGAGTGTACAGAATTGCGCACGAGGAGGAATTATAAACATATTCGCCGGAATCCCTGCCGGCGTCTCAGGCAAGATAGACCTGGACTCTTATATAGAAAAACAGTTGTATTTCATCGGAACGAGCGGCTCTACTGTCGAGGATATGAAACGTGTGCTCCATAAGGTGGAATCAGGTTTGCTTGATACGAATTTGTCTGTTGCAGCCATAGGCGGCCTGGAAGGTGCCATCGAAGGAATCCGAGCGGTCGAAAATCGCTTGATATCAGGCAAAATACTGATATATCCTTCCTGTCACGGCCTTGCTCTTGTTGCTCTCGACAGGCTTGAAGGCGATTTAGCGCCTGTCGCGAAATGTCTTTCCAATGGAGCATGGAACAAAAAGGCAGAGGAAACTCTTTTGAGTATCTATGCTGACCGGACATAAAGCTTAAAATTACGCGGTTTTTTAAGGAGTATTTGCGGTGGACAGGGCATTAGCGGATTTGATCAGAATTTCCAATTTTGTCGGCGGAGATACCAAACTCGTTCAGGGTGGCGGCGGCAATACCTCTGTGAAAACACCCGACGGCAAATATATGTACATAAAAGCGAGCGGCACGAGCCTGGCTCAGATGAATTCCGGGGCCGGCTGGCGAAAGCTCAGGCTCGATGCTGTCTTGGAAATACTTGAGGATAAATCTCTGGCTGAGCTTGATGTTTTTGATCGTGAGATGGCGATAGTAAGCCGGCTGCAGTTATCCTGTGCCGATGGTTTGAAGACCGATGCCAGACCATCAGTTGAATCACATCTTCATGCCCGCCTCAATAGATGTGTTATACACATCCATCCAATAGCGGTAGATGCCTATGTTTGTGCTCGTAATGGCAGGGCAATTATTCAAAAATTGTTCAAAAATGAAAAATATCCTCCTTTGTGGATGCCGTACTTTGATCCCGGATATTCACTGGCAGTGCGGATTTCCAGGGCGATAGCGCGGTACGAAGAACAATATAGATGCAAACCGGAAATAGTATTTTTGGAAAAGCATGGTTTGCTTGTTAACCGCCCCTCTGCTTCAGGTGCAATCGGCCTGGTTAAAAAGGTTATAAAAATTTGTGAAACTAATCTGCATGTAAAAAAAGCTGCGAAGATTAAACCCGCTGAGCCGGAAGCGGTCCGGACTGCCGAATTCGCTTTACGAAGAGCTGTCTTTAATGCTGCCGGTGACTATGTAACCATTACACATCATATGAGTAACCGGATTTGGACTTTCATGAAACGTCCGGATGTTAAAAAGCATCTTTCCGGCATTCTTACCCCTGATGAGCTTGCATATGCGGGCGGACCTGCATTATGGCTTGAAAAGGATAACTCTGACTTGCTGCAAAAAAAATTGATCCCCTATGTTGAAAACGGTAAAAGAATTCCTGCCGGTTTTCTTATCAAAGGTTTGGGCTTTTTTGTGGCAACTTCCGAACAAACACAGGCCCTGATAAAGGATGTATTAAACGCCTCTATTGCGATTCGCGATTTTGCCTGTGATATGGGTGGTATAAATCCTTTGAATCGCCGTCAAAGTGAGTTTATAGATAAATGGGAATCCGAAACTTTTCGCCAGAGTATTGCCTCCGCCTCATCTGAGGGAATATTAAAGGGCCGAATTGCGGTTGTCTCAGGAGCCGGCAGCGGACTTGGAAGAAGCATCGCTGCAGGTCTTACACGGGCAGGTGCCCTGACTGCTTTTGCTGATATCGATCTTGCTGCTGCTGAAAAAGCAGTCAAATCAGCCGACGATGAGTCGCCCGATGTATGCGCTATTTCAGTTAAGTGTGATGTTACTGATGAAGCAGATATCGGCAGGGCTTTCGGCACAGTTTTGAAAAAATGGGGCGGACTTGATATCCTTATTAACGCTGCCGGCATAGCGCCTGCATATCCATTGGTGGATTTGCCTGTTGAAAAATGGCGACAGACAGTGGAATTGAATCTGACAGGATATTTCCTCATGGCTAAAGCCGCCGCCGGCATAATGATTCACCAGGGCATGGGAGGCAGCATAATCAATATAAGCTCAAAATCCGGACTCGAAGCCAGCCGAAACAACACGCCGTACAACGCGACCAAAGCGGGTGAGATACACATGGCCCGCGGATGGGCTATGGAGCTGGGACAGTATGGAATCCGCGTGAATTGTGTTGCGCCTGGAAATGTGTTCGAGGGTTCGAAGATATGGAATCCCAGGTATATAAAGGTTTGTGCGAAAAAGTATGGAATAAAGCCCGAAGAAGTGATTCCATACTATGTCGACAAGACCATGCTCAAACGTGAGATAAAAGGGCAGGATGTTGCCGATTCAGTGATATTTCTCTGCAGTGACAAGGCAAGAACCATAACAGGACAAATAATAGTGCCCGACAGCGGCCAGGTGATGGTAAGGTAATAAAAAACAACAAATCATTTGCAACAGTAGCGGTATTCCAGGGAGAAAAACACTTGAAAGCTTGTTATACGCCGCTCGTAATGTGTTTTCCCTCAAGAATTCTTTCGATCTTCTCGAGCAGTTCACTCAGGTCGAACGGTTTTACCACATAATCTTCGATGCCTGCATTATGTGCCCTGGCAATGTCCTGTGTCTGGCTCCTTGCGGTGAGCATAATGACAGGTATGTCTTTTCCATCGTCACTGCTTCTGAGTCTCTCGAGCATTTCATGACCGTCCATGACCGGCATGATAACATCAAGCAGAACGACATTGGGTTTTTCTGCAAGCGCCTTTTCCAGCCCTTCTTTGCCGTTACCGGCTGTGATGACCAGGTAATCGTTCATTTCCAGTCTGTCCTGCAGAGTCTGGACGATATTTGGCTCGTCATCTATGACGAGTATTTTGGGCCGATGTGGTTTCTTTTTCAGGTTGAAGAACTCAAACATAACGAATCTCCGAAATAGTCATCTTTGTCTATCGCATAAATGATCGGATTCGATTGTCAGATCTTTGCTGCGTTACTCCTGCTCCAACCATCAAATAAGCTGGTGGCACTTCAACAACACTGTTTTCGACGATATATGATAGGTTCTTGATAAGATTTTTGATCAATCACAGAGAATTTCAAGCCTGAAAGAAATATCCGGCAGAGATGGTGATGCCTCTGGGGGCGAAAAATTCGCCAAATTATCGGATTGTTCCTGTTATTGCTCTGAAAATTTCGTCTTGCCGGGCATTCTGCCGCGAATAAATGAAAATTCCGGGCAAAAATGGTTGCCTGTTGTACAGCGGCGCTTTGTCCTATAACTGAAATAATCAAAGGTTCTTTCCTGTGCGATAAAACATCACCAGTTGGTGCTATTTCAACTCGACAGACCAGTAGGCGGTTTCAAGGAACTGTTTCCAGCTTCGATATCGGTGATGAGTAAGATGAACGTGGATCAGGGGATTATGTTTCGGACGCGAAGGTTTGCCGATCAACGTCATGTTTGCCTGATCGGGTGTTCTTCCTCCTTTATTACCGTTGCAGCCTGTGCACGCGCATACCAGGTTCGACCATTCTGTTTTGCCCCCCATTTTCCTGGGGATGACATGATCAAGCGATAATTCAGTTGTCGGGAATTTCCCCCCGCAATACTGGCACTTATTCCTGTCGCGTGCGAAGATATTTCTTCTGTTAAGCTTTACTGTGGTCTTCGGAAGTCGGTCATATGCTAAAAGTCGTATGATTCGCGGTACTGCAATATAGAAATCAACGGTTGAGACCCAATCATGTCCGTCAGGCTCGAAGGTGCGCCTTAATTGACTCAGTTCGCACCAGCTTTCGAAATTGTAATTCGAGTATTTACCCTGTTCGAATGAAACGACCTCGGCTGCATTTTGACAGAGCATTGCAAAGGCCCTTTTCGCTCTGATGATACGAAGGGCCATATAGTGCTTGTTCAGCACAAGCACACTGCAGTCCAAACCGGATTGGTACAATTGAGTAACCATTGTCATCGCCGGACTCAACTAAAGTCTTATTCACTCAATGCTTATTAAAATATAATATCATAAGAACCGCCAGGTAGCAAGGAAAAACGCTCATCCGCTTATAGCTGTAGGTTATGATGCTGACGCAAACTACACCCGTCTTCCCACAGAAGACAAATCCGGCTGAGAACAACACTAATTACCCCTCAGCCCGCACGCCGGCTAAGAAAGCCCGTAACTGTTATGCCCATCCGGTGGAGACGGGAAGTTTGAGTCTATTTAATTCCTGTAGACGGCGATGGTGCCGCGGTGAGTTTCTCCTTCATGAGTCTGCCCGTCTTGAACTTGACAGTCCGCTTAGCAGGCACTTCTACGCGATCGAGGGTCTTGGGATTTTGGGCGACTCTTGCTGCTCGCGTGCGGGTCTCGAAAACACCGAAGTCCCGGAATTCCAAGCGGTTTTCGTTACCCAGCTCACTTACGATTTCGTCGAGAAATGCTTGGATAATCCGTTTTACCACGACCCGCTTGGCCTGTGTTTGTTCAGCAATCCTGTCAATGAGTTCCTTCTTTGTAATAGTTGCCATGATCGAATCTACCTCTTGTCCGGAATTATGAAAGTTTTAGGGGGTATATTCACTTATGTCTGTTATACATTTCACATCGCACCACAACTTGAATTTGACAATGTCGGCCAAAACGACTGCAACTTACTTTACAACAAAGACTTCTAGCCGACAAGTATTTTTTGTAAAAAAATGCCTTGAATTTTCCTCTTAACTTATTCTAACAGCAGTAGTAACTAAGCCTTGTCTGTGGGTTGTCAGACCGCCCGCTCCGGATAAACCCGATAAGCGAAGAAGCAATTATTGTCGCAAAGAGAAGCTGTAACTAGTGTCCGAGTAAAGAGTTATCGCAAAACTCCGGTCCTGCCGCCTGTTTTCTGTTAGACTTTGGCAGACAAAACTTGATTGAAAGAAAGTATTAAACTCTTGACTGAAAATCGATCAGATAAGATAATTAAAAGTTTTAATATTTCTTAACCAAATTGAGGAATAAAGTGCCTCATAAGATTTTGTCCAAGCGGCAGTTATCCAGGGATGTCTTTACCTTTGAGGTTGAAGCTGCGCTTATAGCGGCGGCTCGCCGGCCGGGTCAGTTCGTCATTGTTATGGTTGACAACGATTACGGCGAGCGCATCCCGCTGACAATTGCCGCAGCCGACCCCGATAAGGGAACCATTCGCTTGATTGTTCAGAGAGTCGGCAAGACCACCACCCAACTGGCTGCTTTGGAGCCAGGCCAACATCTCGCATGCGTTGTCGGCCCTTTGGGTAAGGCAACTCACATCGATAACTTCGGCACGGTAGTCTGTGTCGCAGGAGGTATCGGGGCGGCGCCGATGCTTCCAATCGCACATGCTATGAAAGAAGCGGCCAACAAAGTCATCACTGTTCTGGGTGCACGGAATAAAGAGCTTCTCATTCTTGAGGATGAATTCTCACTGATCAGCGATGAATTGATACTGACAACTGATGACGGATCCCGCGGCCGCAAGGCTCTTGTAACCGAACCGTTGGAAGAGATATGCAGCCGAGCTGTCAAACCCGACCTGGTCGTTGCAATAGGACCTGCAATAATGATGAAATTCTGCTGCGAAGTAACCAGGAAATTCGGCATCCATACCGTAGTTTCGCTCAATACCATAATGATTGATGGGACCGGCATGTGCGGAGGGTGTCGTGTTGAGGTTGATGGGCGAGCGCAATTCGTTTGTGTTGACGGGCCGGAATTTGACGGCCATAAGGTCAATTTTGACCTCATGATAAAACGCCTGGCGGCTTATACCGATCATGAGCGCCGGGCACTTGAGACATATAAGAGGCATCAATGTCGAATAGGATTGGATGCATAAAAGGGATTTCGCATTTGCCAAAAGAGAGTGTAAACTGTGGTGTGTGAATAAGTGTTGGAGTATATGTGATAGTGGACTATGAAGCCTTGCTTGAAGAGATGATTTCCAAACAGGCAAAAGGCGCGATTAAACCAGCCGACAGGTACAGGATTCCGCCTCAGCCGGTATCCGAGCAGGATAGCGTTAAACGCCAAAGCAACATCGATGAAGTCTCGCTTGGCTATACACCTCTGCATGCCCGTCTTGAAGCTATGCGCTGTCTCCAGTGCAAAAACGCCCCATGTATCGAAGGTTGCCCCGTTCGTATTGAAATAAAAGATTTTATCCTTGAAATAGCGCAGGGCCGTTATGCCGAAGCTCTTGATATTATAAAAAACAATTCCCTTCTGCCCGCGGTCTGTGGGCGAGTCTGTCCCCAGGAAGTACAATGCCAGGAAAAATGCACCGTGGGCATAAAGTTCAAGGATGTCGGCAAAGCTGTCTCAATCGGTCGGCTGGAACGGTTCGTCGCCGACCAGGCCGGCAATGGAGCCGATGTCCCACATGTAGCAGCCGAGACCGGAAAGAGGGTAGCGGTAATAGGTTCAGGCCCCGGCGGCATCGTGGTGGCGACTGACCTCAGACGGCTCGGCCATGATGTTACCATCTTCGAGGCCCTGCACAAGCCGGGTGGTGTCCTGATGTACGGGATCCCTGAATTCAGGCTGCCCAAAGCCATAGTTCGAAAAGAAATCGAAGTGCTTGAAAAAATGGGCGTTAAGATAGTCTGCAACTTTATTGTAGGCAAAACACGCACAATTCATGAATTGATGAATGAGGATGGCTTTGACGCGGCATACATCGGCGTTGGTGCCGGTCTGCCGCACTTCATGGGAATTGAAGGGGAAAATCTCATTGGCGTTTACAGCGCAAATGAGTATCTGACCCGTGCGAATCTCATGCGGGCATATGAGTTTGGACGGGGAAGCGATACCCCCATTGCCCGATCTTCGAAAGTGGCTGTGATAGGAGGCGGCAACGTTGCGATGGATTCTGCCAGGACTGCGATCAGGCTTGGAGCGGAAAAGGTATACCTTGTCTATCGGCGAAGTGAGCGGGAAATGCCTGCACGCGTTGAAGAGGTGCACCACGCAAAAGAAGAGGGCATTGAATTTCACCTCCTTGCCAGCCCTAAACGTATTATCAGCGGCGAAAATGATACCGTTCGTTGCCTTGAGCTTCTTGAGTATGAACTCGGTGAGCCGGACGAATCGGGACGCAGGCGCCCTGTTCCTGTAGAAGGATCGGAATACGAGCTTTCCGTTGATACGGTTATAGTCGCAATAGGCAATGGTGCTAACCCCCTTATAGGCCGGACGACAGCCGGTCTGGAACTGAACAAGTGGGGCAATATCGTTGTGGATGCAAACTGTAAAACGTCCTTAAAAGGCGTTTACGCCGGCGGAGATATTGTTCTCGGTGCAGCGACGGTAATACTTGCGATGGGCCAGGGAAGAATTGCTGCCGCAGCGATTAACGAGTATCTTAAAGGTACAAAAGCATCGTGCAGATGTTAAATAAAATTGAAGGTAAAAGAAGGTATTTTCAATGATGTCACACAAAAAAAATATTGTACAAAGCGGCGCCGGCAAAAAACCCGGCAGATTCATAGAAATTGTTAACACCCTCGAAGGGCTTATAACTGCCTTTATAATGGCATTTGTGATTATCACATTTGTCGTACAGTCATTTGTTATTCCTACCGGCAGTATGGCCGATACATTAAGGGGTGATCATTACAGGCTTCGTTGCAGTCAATGCGGCTACCAGTATGAGCACAATTTCAGCCCCGAGCGGCGGCGCGCCATGATTGATACCAGATGCCCCAGTTGTGGTTTTTTCCAGAGTATCTCGGGCAAAGATAAGCCTGTTAAAGGCGATAAGATATTAGTGCTTAAATGCGTATACCAGTTTTTCGATCCCAAACGGTGGGATGTGGTGGTATTCAAAAACCCCACCGAGCCTCGAATCAACTATATCAAACGTCTTGTCGCTCTGCCGGGTGAAACGGTGGAAATTATCGATGGCGACGTCTACATAAACGGCAGAATCGTTCGCAAACCGCCGAAGGTTCAGGATGAATTATGGATGCCGGTTTATGATAATGACTACCAGCCGGCAAGGAAAAACGACCGCAGATTTAACGGGCATTATTGGCGCCAGCCGTTTCGAATGGAAAGTCCCAAATGGTATGTGAATCCTGATGTTCCGACGGTTTTTCACCTGCAAAGCGGTGACAACCAGCAGCATTATCTTGTCTATGACAGCTCTCGCGGCAATGATTTTCGTGCTGCCTATGCCTATGATTCCGTTCACACCTATCGTTATATGCCGTATTGCAGCGATTTGATGATACGGTTCTACATCACACCGCATCAAAGCAAAGGTAGTATCGGTGCAAGTCTGAGCAAATATGGAATCCGCTATGATGCCCGCGTTGATTTTGCAGGCAGAATGGTGATAACCAGAAAAGCCGGCGAAAATGACGTTGAGCAGCTTGCGGTCAGACAGATAGTTGAAGCACCTCAGAATTACGCGACGCTGTTTACTTTTGCAAATGTTGACCATCAGTTGATTCTGCGGTTTGGCGGCCAGACCCTGTCTTACGATCTTGGTCTCGGTGCGGATGATGCCGGCAGGCGGCGCAACGACATACAGCCTGAAGTTGCAATATTTGCCTGCGGCCAGTTAAGCATTTCACATACCGCTGTTTTTCGTGATATCCATTACATGGGTACTGATATGGGTATGACTCAACACTGCCGCGCAGGGCAGGATAGTCCGTTTAAGCTAAACGCAGATGAGTTTTTCATGCTTGGTGACAACAGCCCCGGCAGCAAGGACTCACGTTGGTGGGATACTGACGGCATAGGCAATAACGGCCTGACATATCGACAGGGTGTTGTTCCGCGGGAATATCTGCTTGGCAGGGCTTTTTTTGTTTATTGGCCCAGTGGCTTTAAGCCTTTCGAAGGTTTTTTCGGAATCATTCCTAATGTAGGCCGAATGCGAATCATAGACAGCGGCTCCAACAGCACGCTGCTGCCTTAATTTGAATAAATGGCTTGCTAAATGATGCCTGACGACGAGCAAAACATATCGCCTTATCAGGACCCTGACCGGCTCAAAGAAATTGTCAATACCTTTGAGTGGCTGGTCGTAGCGTTTATACTGGCTTTTTCTTTCCGAGCATTTGTTATGGAGCCATTTCGCATCCCAACAGGCAGCATGGCTGATACATTAAAAGGCGATCATTACAGGCTTCGCTGTATACAGTGTGGATACCGTTATAATTACGACTTTGACAGCACCTTTACCGGAATGAGCAGGCAAACCAGGTGCCCAAGCTGTGGTTACTATCAGGCTATTACCAGCGCAGATCGACCTGTAAATGGGGACAGGATTCTGGTCCTCAAGTGCATCTATCAATTGTTTGAGCCGCGGCGATGGGATGTTATTGTGTTCAAAAATCCGACCGAGCCTCGGATTAACTACATTAAACGTTTGATTGCCTGCCCGGGCGAGACGGTTGAGATTATTGATGGCGATATTTATATCAATGGAAAAATCTCACGAAAACCCCCTGGGGTCCAGAAAGAGTTATGGATGCCCGTTTATGATAATGACTACCAGCCTGCTAGACCGGAAATTTCACGGTTTAACGGCCGTTCATGGAAGCAGCCTTTCCGCCTGACCGGCTCGGCATGGCAGCTCAGGAAAAACATTCCAACGGTTTTCTCTCTTGACAGCCCGGCAGATGAAACCCACACAATGGTATACGATACCAATGCGGGTAACGATTTCAAGGCAACATGCGCTTACGACGAGGTTGTATTCTATCCTCACAGACCCAACTGTAGTGATCTTATGGTGCGGTTTAACGTCACTATCACTTCTGCAAAGGGTCGAATCGGCATTGGCCTGACAAAATACGGAACGCTCTACACCGCAGCAGTTGATTTTAGCGGTCGCATGATATTGACCAGAACCAGACTCGACGGTGTGCCTGAGCAGTTGACATGCAGGCAGGTAGATTCTCCAAAGTTGGATAAGCCCATCCCGATGCAGTTTGCAAATGTAGACCGTCAGCTTATTTTTGAATTTGGAGACAAAAAGCTTACATACGATCTGGGCATGCAGCCCGATTCCACAGAGCTTGAAAGAGCGGGGATTCCGCCTGAAGTTACGATTTTTGGCAGCGGGCAGATTATCGTTTCTCACACAGCGGTTTTTCGTGATATTTATTACCTTATTCAGCAGGTCAGGAACGGCAGCGTATGCCGGGCTGCGCACGGACAGCCTTTCACGCTTAATGCTGACGAACTCTTTGTGCTGGGCGATAACACCGCAAACAGCGGTGATTCCCGCTATTGGCTGGACGAGGGTATAGGCAACAACGGTATTTCATATCGAAGCGGTGTTGTTCCGAGGGATTATCTGATGGGAAAAGCTGTTTTTGTTTACTGGCCTGCCGGTTTCAGACCCCACAGGAATTTCATCAGTATTGTGCCCAACATAGGTGAGATAACGTCGATTTATGGCAGCTCCGGAAAAACGCTGCTGTAACATATAAATACAGCGGTGCTTTTACTGCTGTGCCACCCATCACCGATGCGTCCGCGACCTTCGCTGCTCTCAATTTGGCGGACTATATTTCTTGACTGTTCCTGCTCTGGCTGATACTCTATAGCCGCCGGCTAGGCTGGATTTTTTCAAAATGCTAAGGATACCGAATGGAAGACACCAAAGTTCCGCAGGAGAAGTTCCAAAACCTCAGAATTCTCGATGAGTTAAAGAATTCTTACCTCAATTACGCCATGAGCGTAATAGTTTCGCGCGCGCTGCCTGACGTTCGTGACGGCCTTAAGCCTTCACAACGCCGGATACTGGTAGCTATGAATGATCTGAATCTTGGTCCCCGCAGCAAACATCGAAAGTGCGCCAAAATCGCAGGCGACACCAGCGGCAACTATCACCCCCACGGCGAAAGTGTTGTCTATCCTACACTTGTTCGGATGGGCCAGGAATGGAACATGCGTTACCCGCTGATATATCCGCAGGGTAATTTCGGTAGCATCGATGGGGATCCTCCTGCGGCTATGCGGTATACTGAGGCGCGAATGACCGCAGCGGCAATGGAGATGCTTGAGGACATAAACCGCGACACAGTTGATTTTGTGCCAAACTACGACGAGACGCGAAATGAGCCCACCGTTTTACCCGGAAAATTTCCCAACCTGCTGGTGAACGGCTCAACCGGTATCGCTGTCGGGATGGCAACAAATCTTGCCCCACATAATTTGAATGAAGTATGTGATGCCCTGTTGTTGCTGATCCAGGACCCCGCCTGCGGCTTCAAAGATATCATTGAACGATTACCAGGCCCGGATTTTCCAACCGGAGGGTTGATTTGTGGCCGGGCGGGTATAATAGAAGCATATACCACAGGCAAAGGGCATCTTATCGTCAGGGCTAAAACCCATGTCGAGACTTCTAAAAAGGGTAAAGTAAGCATTGTCGTAACCGAAATCCCCTATATGGTCGTAAAGACCGGTATAGTTTCGAGAATTGCCGAGTGTGTTCATGAAAATATAATCCCCGAAATTGCTGACGTCCGTGACGAGTCAGACCGTAAAGGATTGCGAATCGTAATCGATCTTAAACGAGATGTGGAAGAAGAAATAGTTATCAACAAGCTGTATCAGTACACTGCGCTCCAGTCAACTTTCGCTGTGGCAAATATCGCCCTGGTTAATAATAGGCCTGAAACACTGAACATCAAGCAGTTGCTTGAGTTGTATATCGATCATCGCAGGACCGTCATTCGCAGAAGAACGCTGTTTCTCCTGAAACGTTGTCGAAATCGCGCCCACATACTTGAAGGGCTGATCCTGGCGGTAAGTGATATTGACCAGATCATAGAGCTTATCAGAAAATCCCCCGATGCGCCCTCTGCGAAACTGGCCTTGATGGAAAAACCTCTGCGCCTTGTCGAGTCGGAAACCCTGAAAAAAATTCTGCCCGAAGCTTTTCTTTCTCAGGGAACGTCGCAGGAGCATTTTCTGACCGGGCCGCAGGCCGACGCCATACTTACCATGCAGCTTCAGAGGCTGACGGGCCTTGAGATCGAAAAGCTCGCCAGGGAATACGCCGAGCTTATCGAGCAGATCGAAGGATATGAATCCATCCTCGCAAATGACCAGCTTCTGCTTGATATAATTCGCGAGGACATTTATGAGTTGAAGGAAAAATACGGGGATAAACGACGCACGCAGATTATCGAAGATGTCCGCGAATTTGATATGGAGGATCTCATTGCCGAGGAAGAAGTCGTGGTAACAATAAGCCACAGCGGCTATATCAAACGGATGCCCATCGACACGTATCGATGCCAGGCAAGGGGAGGCCGCGGTATTATCGGCTCCGATACGAAAGAGGGCGATTTCCTTGAACATCTTTTTATCGCCTCAACGCATGATTATCTGCTGATCTTCACGAATCGCGGCAAGTGTTACTGGCTTAAAGTTTATGATGTCCCCATGCTTTCTCGACAAAGCAAAGGAAGAAGCGTCGCAAATCTGCTTAAGCTGGCTACACAGACAATAGCTGCGATCATCAATGTGAGAGATTTCGATAATCGTCAGCTCGTCATGGCTACTCGCAATGCGGTCGTCAAAAAAACCGTCCTTTCAGCATACGGCAACCCGCGCTCAAACGGCGTGATAGCGATCAGGCTCGATCCGACGGACGACCTTATTGGTGTTGCGATAACCACCGGTAAAGATGAGATTGTACTTGGCACCCGAAACGGCATGGCTATCAGGTTTGACGAAAAGCAGGTCCGTTCAATGGGAAGGGCCTCAAGAGGTGTGCGCGGCATAAAACTTCGTGCTGCAGATCATGTCGTTGATATGGTTATTGCAGAACCGGACACATCTCTATTGACGGTCTGTGAGAATGGATATGGCAAGCGGACCGATATTAACGACTATAGACCACAAAGTCGAGGTGGAATCGGCCTGATTAATATTAAGACAACCGAGCGAAACGGCAAGGTAGTGGCTCTCAAAGCTGTCAAAGATGATGATGGGCTGATGATGATAACCTCCAGGGGTATAATAATCCGTACCGGCCTGGAAGAAGTTCGCGAGATCGGTCGGAACACTCAGGGCGTGCGCATGATAAAACTGGACCAGGGTGATAAGCTCGTTGCGGTCGAGAGAATTGCAAAAGAGCAGGATGACGCCCTCGGCTCCTCCGATCAGCAGGCCGTTGCCCCTGACCAATCGCAATAGCAGTTGCCGGAAAGTGAAAGATGTCCCACAACCGACCATATCCTGTATATGTCATAGCAGGCAAAGATAAGTTTCTCGCCGGGCAGGAATATGAAACCTTGCTTGACCAGCTCCTCCCGCCAGAGAAGCGCACAATGTGCCTGTACATTCCTGAGCCGGATAAGGTTACCGCAGCGGATGTTTTTGATGAGCTTAGAACACTGCCCTTTCTCGCCGACAGAAGAGTCGTTCTGATCAAAGATGCCGACGATTTTATTTCACAATATCGTACGCATCTGGAGAATTACTTTGATAACCCAAGCACATCTGGCGTGCTGATCCTGATGGTCAGTTCATGGCCGAAAAATACCAGGCTCGCAAAGAAGCTTACAAATATCGGCCGGCTTCTCCTGGCTGAGGAGCCGAAACCACGGGAATTGGCCCCGTTTGTTGTCAACTATGCAAAAACCAAACATGATAAGCTGATTTCACAATCGACGGCACAGCTTCTTGTGGAGCTGGTTGGTGACAGCACCGGTTCTCTGGCTGCTGAAGTCGATAAGCTGGCATTATTTGCAGGCGAGACGAAAAAAATCGCCCCTTCTGATGTCGAGTTGCTTATCGGGCACAATCGTCTGTTCAACATTTTCGAAGTGATTGATGCGATGGCCTCCGGCCGGCTCGACACGGCTTTTGACAGGGTCCGCAGAATCTTTGCGCTGGATAAAAACGCTCCGTTTACCGTTGTGGGGGCTTTTGCCTTTCATTATAGAAGAATGTTTACCTCCAGGGTACTGCTCGAAAAAGGCCTCTCGCAGAATCAGATTGCCTCTAAGCTGCGGATCTGGGGCAATAAAGAAAGCTTTTTCAGACAGCTGCACAAGGTAACTCTTTCACAGGTAGCTTGTGCAATTCAGCAGTTGGCCTGCATTGACTACGCAATAAAAACCGGGCAAATCACACCACAGGTCGCCATAGAGCAGTTCATTGCACAGGGTCGCTAAAACCGGATTCCTTCCAGCCGTGTGAAAAAGACTTGTCTAAACCTTTACACCGTGCTATAAGAGCGTCTTTCAATGACTTGTTCACGGAGAACCTCAAAATGATAGCAGCACAGGCCCTCGAACAGTACGATCCGCAAATCTATGAACTCATAAAGCAGGAACAAGCCAGGCAGAGCGGCTCAATTCGTCTTATCCCATCTGAAAATTATGTTTCAAAAGCTGTCATGATCGCTTCCGGCAGTTGCCTGACAAATAAGTATTCCGAGGGTTATCCGGGAAAAAGGTACTATGAAGGCCAGCAGGTAACCGACCTTATAGAAACCCTCGCTGTCCAGAGAGCCAGAAAACTTTTCAAGGCAGACCATGCAAATGTCCAGTCATACTCCGGCTCTGTCGCAAACCTCGCTGCGTACAACGCCCTTATCAATCCGGGCGATACCATCATGGGGCTGTCGCTGCCCTATGGAGGGCATCTGACTCACGGCTGGAAGGTTTCCGTCACAAGCAAAATATATAATTCGATTCCATACCAGGTCGATTCCAAAACGGGCAGGCTTGATTATAACCGTATAGAAGAGCTTGCAAAAAAACACAGACCAAGGCTTATTATTTCAGGTGCTACTGCCTACGCACGTGAAATAGATTTCGAAATCTTCGGGCAGATAGCCCGGAAAGTCGGTGCCTGTCACGTCAGCGATATTGCCCATATCGCCGGACTTGTTGTCGCCGGAATACATAAAAGTCCCGTCCCCTATGCCGATATTGTCTCCAGCACAACACACAAAACTCTCAGAGGCCCAAGAGGAGGCATGCTCCTCTGTAAAGCCGAACATGCCGAAAAGGTCGACAAATCCGTCTTCCCCGGATTGCAGGGAGGACCCCACATGCATACCCTCTGTGCAGTCGCCGTTGCCCTTGCTGAAGCCGACACCCCCGAGTTTGTCGCTTATGCCCGGCAGGTTGTCAAAAACGCCAGGGCATGTGCCCAAAAGCTGCTCGAATTCGGCTTCAATCTGGTAACCGGAGGAACGGATAACCACCTTATACTGATTGACCTGAGAAATAAAGGAATACCCGGCAAAAAACTCGCCAAGGCCTTGGATAGGGCCAGAATTGTTACAAATTATAATTCGGTCCCTGACGATCCGGCCCCGCCTTCTAACCCGAGCGGACTGAGAATAGGAACACCTGCCGTCACTACCCGTGGTATGAAAGAGCTTCAAGCCGAACAGATCGCCTGTTTCATCAACAAGGTTGTCGAAAATATTGATAATGAAAGCGTCATCGAAGAAGTGGGCAAGGAGGTTCTGTTGCTCTGCTCACAGTTCCCCGTCCCCGATCATTTTATAATACCGCAAAAAAACAATAATCACTAACCCGCATATTTCACGGTGTTTTGAAAATAAGCAATATATCTCCTGTAGCCCCAAAGGCTGCTAAAACCGAAAGACGGTGAAATATGTCGCACAACAAACTCAAAATCGCAGTGCTCGGCCTGCATGACAGCCCTGCGAATCTGCTTGATGTCGCCGCCCGTTCAGCTTATCTGCAGATCCTCGCTGTTGCCGATCGAGATGCCGACTTGGCAAAAAAACTCGCCGAAAAATATAACTGTCTGCCCTTCGATGATTACCGTCAATTGGTCGTTCAGAACCAGCTCGACCTGCTCATCGTTGCTGCTCCACCACACATCTCGGCAGAATATATAAAAGCTGCGCTCGAAAAAGGATCAAATGTCCTGAAACTCCCTCCGCCTGCCCGCAGCCTGGAGGAGACAACAGAATTCTTCAGGCTCGCAACAAGGCAGAACGTCAGGTTTTTCTCCTCAGGCTGTCTGAGATTTACGCCCGGTTTTATGGAATTGCACAACCGCCTCAGCAACTACCCCATGCAAAACATATTTCTTATAACAGCCCTCTGTTCCGTCCAGCCGCAGAACTCACATCGCTGGCAAAGCGATCCCAAACTCTCAGGAGGCGGTGTTCTGCTCCATGAGAGCTATGAATTGATCGACCGGCTTACCGCCTGTTTCTCGCTGCCGCAGTCTGTCTATGCCCTCAACACAAATCTGGCCGCAGATTTGCAGCAGCGACTCTACTCCGCCGAGGATAATGCCCTGATAACAATGAGGTTTTCCGATCACATGGTTGCCAATGTTATCGCCGGCAGGGACATCGGACCAGCCGGACAGAGCCTGACCATCTATGGCAAAGACATGAACTTTTACGCCTCTCAAAACAGATTTCTCCTCTGCGATACTGCCGGCAGAATCATTGAAGAAAAAAACTTCCCCGCCGATCAGGACGCCTGCGTTACAGCACTCCTTGAAAACGCTGCTCTGGGCATCATCAGTCCTGAACAGCCTGCTGTGGACACCTCACTTAAAGCTGCCCTGCCCGCAATGGCTGTAATTGAAGCTGCCTATCTTTCGGCACGAACCGCAATGCCTGAAGAGCCTCCCCGGATTCTGGATATTCAATAAGAGCCTATCAGGATAGGCTCTAAACCTCCGTCTGCTCAGTTGAGCTTCCCTAGCACAAATTGCTCATAGTCCTCTTTTCCTCGCCGCAAACCCGAAGTATTAAAGTAACGCTGCCCGATCTGCTCTGAAAGCAGCGACATCCGCCTCTCAGGATCGGGGTGCGTGGAGAGAAACTCTATCGGACGGCTCTCATTTTCTTCGCTGAGCATCTTCATTGTCTCAACCATCCCCCACGGATCATACCCTGCCTTGACCATATAACCAAGCCCCAGCGAATCAGCCTCATTCTCATCTGTCCTGCTGTACTGCATCTGCTTGAGGTTCCAGACCAGTTGTGTGATCTGTACCACACTTTGTGGCGTCTTGTCCGATGTCACAATAGAAAGCAGAAGTTCCACGCCCATTTGTTTGCTCATCGCCTCAGCCGCATGACGCGCGGTAACATGTCCTGTCTCGTGTCCGAGAACACCGGCAAGCTGCGACTCATCCTTAAGCTGTTTTAGCAGCCCCTTCGTAATATAAACATAACCGCCAGGAAGTGCAAAAGCGTTCACTGCCTTGTCGTTCACCGCTGTGTAATGAAATTCCATCTCCGGCATACCGGATACCGCTGCCAGCTTCTGGCCCACGCTGTTGATGTAATTCTGCACCGCTGCGTCTTCAACTCGGCCGCCGCTTTGTTTTTCCATCTCCGGAGCAAGCTTTTTGCCGAGTTCGATGTCATCTTGCACCGATAGAAACATAAGCTGCTCTTTGCCGGTAACTGGATTTGTTACACAGCCGCCCACTAACGGCCCCCCGAAAAGGACCATAAAGACCAGATATTTCCTAATCATTTTCATTGCTCCTTATATTCTTTTTACCAAGGCTTCTGGTATTTTATACTATTAGTTTATAGCGTCGGGTCGCGCTTTTCCAGATTTAATTGTCGGCTTATACCTTTCCGCCAGCAGCTTGCCAATGACCTGTTTTACAAAAAAATTTCTTTGAAAAGGGGTTTAACACTGTTATAATCCGGTTTATATCTGTTTTTACGGTATGCATGTGCCGATCGCTTAAAAAAGAATCTTTCACAAGGAAGCAAAACGGTGTCGGATTTCGATTCCTACCGCGACATTCTCGAATTTGCCATCGCACGTGAACAGGATGCATTCGAATTCTATAATGCTCTTGCACAGAGGTCAACCAATAGTGCGATCTCGTTTTTTTTCGATGGACTGGCAAAACAGGAAGTTGAGCACAAAGAAACACTCGAGCTGGAATTGATGAAATCAGGCAGCGTTGTATTAAATGCCGGCAAACCGTCCGCTCAGAATATATCGACCGAAGAATATATAAGCCGGTTCTTTGTCGACCCCGGTGGCGGTCTGGACATGGCAATAGAGGATGTGCTCATGCTCGCAATAAGAAAGGAAAAAGCCTCCTTCAGGCTCTATGTCGATCTGGCAGCCATGGTAGACAGCCCCCAGTCACGCGAAACACTCCTCTTGCTCGCTGAAGAAGAGGCAAGACACAAAACTATCTTCGAGATAGAATACGAAAAAACTATCTCCGGCGAAGTCTGAAAAACTCAAAAGAGGTAACTGGGAGTCTGTCCGAGTAATAATCAAAGAGACGCTTCCTTCTAGCATTGATTTAGCTACTATGCAGAACTCATATTGCCTCTATTTTTTTATCTTTTGCCTTTGTTGCTTTGTGATCTATTATGAGGCGAATTACCAATCCCGCGATAAGACAGACAGTAGTTCCTATGCCGAAGATAATGAACAATGAACTTGAAATTCCAAGGTTAACAGCCGACTTATAATGGTCAGCCTCGCCGCGATAAAAATAAGGATGCCAGTTATGAAACCAGACAGCCCTTGGAAACCCCCAGATTGATAATGTCTCCGTGAAGATGTCATAGCACCACAGGCTCAGACACACCAAAACAACATACATAAATCCTTTCCAACGTCTAACCCAGAGCAAAATAACGGCTAATACGGATACACACCATGTGCTAAGCGGAGCCGCAATGTTCACAATATCACGGCTGCCAGGGGCGCCTACATAATCCATTCTGCCGGGCAGACCAGGTTTTCCAAATTCCGGCCAAATTTGCACGTTAAAAAGGTCAAGTAAGGTGATTCGCCCACCCATCAAGATGGCAGTTAAACAATGTCCGACAACCTCGTGCCACACGGCCATAAGGAGCATGCAAAGCGGCAAACAGAACAAAAAAAGCAGAGCCGGTCTGATCTTACTTTTTCCAATCATCAAATTCTCCCATTGATTACGAAGATTTTAATCGCTATTTCCCCTGAACAACATTCATGACCCGCTCCACGATTTCCTCAGAGCTTTCTTCCGCCCCGATATCGATCCACTCGACCCCCTTGAATGTCTTGAACCATGTCCTTTGCCCCTTTGCCATCCTCCGGGTATTCTTTTTGATCTGCTCTGCCGCATCATCGAGACTTATTTGTCCAGCCACATGCCTGATTATCTCTGCATAGCCGATAGCGCACGCAGCCTGCTGACTTAACGCCTTGCTTTCACCAAGCAGCGAACGAACCTCATCCACCAGCCCCATATCGATCATTCTTTTTACCCGCCAGTTTATTCGCCTGCTTGCGTCAGCCTTGTCGCGTCGCAGACCAATTATTCGCCAGTTGCCCAGAGGTTTACTCGCGTTGAACTGTCCCTGCAGCGATGATATCCCCCCTCCTGTTAGTTCGTATATCTCCATCGCCCGGATTATGCGTTTCCTGTCATTCGGATGAATCCTTCCAGCGGCCTCCGGATCAATCGCCATAAGCTCCCCATGCAGACTGGCAGAACCCTCCTGTTCGATTCGTTGTTCGAGTTTTTCCCGAATGGCGGCATCCGTCCCCGGCCCTTTGAACAGCCCGTAAAGAAGCGCCTTGACATACATTGCCGTTCCGCCCACCGCGATCACTCTTTTACCTTGTGATTTAATCCGCTCTATCGCCTCATTTGCAAGCTCAACAAACCGCGCCACACTGAAAGACTCGCTTGGCTCGACAATATCAATAAGATGATACTCCACCTTCTCTCGCCATTCCTCAGGCGGTTTGGACGTACCAATATCCATCCTGCGGTATACCTTCATCGAGTCTACGCTCAGTATCTGTCCATCACAGGCCTTTGCAATCTCAAATGCTGCTTGGCTCTTACCAGACGCTGTTACCCCCAGAATTAAGATCATCTCGCTGTCAGCCATAATTTCCTGTGCTCAAAGCTATAAAACCGCTATAATACTGTTCCTCAACGAAAAAGGCTAATATTATGATCCGGTGATTTATTGCCCTTGTCTTGTGGAATAATGCGATGAAGTTTAATACCGCTCTTACTGCTAAAGCCGAACTGGTAAACACAATCCTTTCGGACTGCCTGGCAGCCCGAAAGGACAACCATCCCGACATTCATGCCGCCATGAACTATACCCTCCGGGCTCCGGGAAAAAGAATTCGCGGCATACTAGTCCTGTACTGCTGTGAGCTGATCTGTGGTCGGATAAACCCAGCCGCAAAAACCGCCGCCGCCGCCATAGAGATGATACATACGTATTCACTCATACACGACGACCTGCCTGCGATAGACAACGACAACATGCGCCGCGGCAGGCCCAGCTGCCATAAAGCCTTTGACGAAGCTACCGCTATCCTCGCTGGAGATGCCCTGTTAACTCTTGCATTTGAAACCCTTGCCCTCGACATACCGGAGCCTCAAATCGCTGTTAAGATCATCGCCGAACTGGCCCGCTCAGCAGGATCAGCAGGCATGATCGGTGGCCAGATCGCCGACATAAAAGGCCAGAATACCGCCGGAACACAGCAGATTCTTGACTACATTCACACAAACAAGACTGCCAAGCTCTTCCAGGCCGCCTGTGCAATCGGTGCCGTCGCTGCCCATGCTGACCAGCAGCAGTATGACCATATCGCACGGTACGGCTTGAACCTCGGCCTGGCTTTCCAGGTCGCAGATGACATTCTTGATCTCTCAGCTACCACTCAGCAGCTTGGAAAGACCGCCGGCAAGGACACCACGCAGGGAAAACTTACATATCCTTTTCTGCTGGGCATGGAAGAGTCCCAAAAGATAGCCGCCCGGCTCGTTGAAAATGCGATAAATGCTCTCGATATCTTCGGCCCAGCCGCCCAGCCGCTCACCGACCTGGCTAAAGCTTTGCTCGAAAGATCCAGATAATAATGAGCCTGTTATTGGAAAAAATAGATAAACCCGAAGATTTGCGATCACTGACCTCCGAGGCACTGGTCCGATTAGCTGACGAGATACGACAGCTCATTATCGACTCTGTCGGCAAAAACGGCGGACACCTCGCAAGCAATCTTGGTGTCGTCGAACTGACCATTGCGATGCATCATGCCTTCGATTTTCACAAAGACTTTTTACTCTGGGATGTCGGCCACCAGTGTTACGCACACAAAATCCTGACCGGTCGAAGAAAAGGCTTTGAACGCCTCAGACGATCGGATGGAATAAGCGGCTTCCCCTCGCCAGCCGAAAGCCCCTGTGACCTCTTCGAGGTCGGACACGCAGGAACCGCTGTCGGGACCGCTCTGGGAATGGCCTTGGCCGCCCAGAACATCGGTATCCAAAACAAAATCGTCGCATTGGTGGGAGATGCCAGCATCTTTAACGGCTTGTCTTTTGAAGCCCTTAACAACCTCAGCCTCGTCAAAAGACAATTACTCATCGTCCTTAACGACAACTCCATGGCAATCGATGTTACCCAGGGAGCACTGGCAAAGTTCCTCGCCAAAATCAGACTCAGCCACACTTACGAGGATATGAGAAGAATCACAAGCAGCATCCTCGAACATCTACCCGTTATCGGAAAACCCGTTGACGGCGCAATCGAAAAAATCAAAAAAAGTATCCGAATGGCCCTCTCGCCAAGCCAGTTGTTTGAAAGTCTTAACATCCCCTATTTTGGACCCGTGAACGGCCATGATATCGACTCGCTGATAAAACTTTTCAATGCTATCGCCCACCTCGAATATCCTGCCATACTGCACGTCTACACGAAAAAGGGACAAGGCTTCAGGCCCGCCGACGACGATCCCCGGCGCTTCCACTCCACCGGCCCTTTCCATATCAGCGCAAATACCGATGTCATTGAAGTTAACTCAAAGGGCAGGACCTTCACCGATGCCTTCAGCGACGCCGTCGTCCAGCTTGCCGAAAAAGACCAGAGAATCATTGGCATCACTGCTGCTATGTCCGACGGTACCGGCCTGGTTAAGTTCCGTGACAAATTCAGGGACCGCTACTTTGATGTCGGTATTGCTGAAAGCGCCGCTGTCGATATCGCCGCAGGAATCGCGAAGAAAAATTTAAGACCCCTCGTTTGTATCTACTCGACCTTCCTGCAGAGAAGTTACGATCAGATATTCCAGGAAGTCGCGCTGCAGGATCTGCCTGTCATTTTCTGCATCGACCGCGCCGGATTGGTCGGCGCCGACGGCCCCACCCATCACGGAATGATGGATATTGCGTTTCTGCGAACCCTGCCGAATATGGTGCTCATCAGTCCCTCTGACGAAACGGAACTCAAAGCCGCTCTCGAATTTGCCCTGAATCTTAACCATCCTGTAGCAATTCGATACCCAAAAGATACGCTGCCTGTCTGGGACTCCAACATGACCTTTTCCACCCAGCCGTTCCGACTGGGAAAAAGCATTTATGTTCAGCAGACCGATCAGCCAAAAGCTGTCGTCGTTGCCTACGGCAGCATACTCGCCGAAGTTGTCAAGGCTGCAAATATCCTCCATGTCGGGGGAATAAACATCGACATAATAAATGCACGATTTGCAAAACCCCTGGATCAGCAGATTATCTCCCTCTTGGCTCGCCAGATTTGCGTAATAACCCTTGAAGATCACTATCTCCACGGCGGTTTTGGCTCGGCGGTTCTCGAACAGGCTGCAAAAGATCTAAAGACCATACAGGCAAAAGTCATTTGCCTTGCCGCCCCGGATGGATTCATCGAACGTAACTCCCGCTCCGCCCAAATGGCACAGGCCGGGATTGACGCCAATGCTGTCGTAGAAAAAATCCGATCTTTATAGCTGATTTTTCCACCGCGCCGGTGTAAAATGTATTCTGACAATAGCGAGAATTCTTGGTCAGATTAGGATAATCAAAATGGCGGCAGCAAATACTGAATCTCCCATTAAGCTTATAATCTTCGGCGATCCGCAAAGACCCAACGTCGCAGAGGCGGTCGAAGAGTTTATCGACTTCATTGACCAAAAAGCACAGATACTCGCCAATTGCTTCAGGGGGGATTGTGCCGTCGACCTTCTCAGTCAGGCTGACTATGCTGTCGTCTTCGGCGGAGATGGCACGATCCTTTCCGCGGCACGGGACCTGAGTGATACCGATGTCCCCGTTATCGGAATTAACGTCGGTAAACTCGGATTTCTCGCAGAATTCAGCGTCGAAGAGCTAAAAAACCTCTTCGACCGGGTAGTGAAAAAGCAGTTAGTCATCGAAAAGAGAATGATCCTCCAATGCACTGTATTGAGAGACGGCAAAGATAAATTTTCTTCTACCGCAATAAACGACGTCGTTATTTGTGCAGGCCCCCCCTTCAACATGATTGAGCTGAAAATGACCGTCGAAAAGCAGCAGCTTGCCGGATGCGTTAGCGACGGTCTGATAATATCAACCCCCACGGGCTCAACCGCCTATAATCTCTCATGTGGAGGCCCTATTCTCGCCGCCAATCTCGCCGCTATCGTTATCACACCCTTAAGTCCGCATTCTCTGAGTTTCAGACCGATTGTCATTAACGCTCAGAACTTTGTCGATGTTATTCCGGTACGTGTTAATAGCGGCACTGCTCTCTTGCTCGATGGCGTCGTCTCAAGCGACGTGAAAATAGGTGATGTTATCAGAATTAGCAGACATAAAGGTGCGTTTTTGGTCGTCAATAACCCCCTCAGGACACAATGGGATGCCCTGGCAAGTAAACTAAGCTGGGCAGGCATGCCGAAGTATTACGATAGATACAAAAAATGAGACACGTTTGGAAAAAAAAGTTATCGATCTTCTGTATAGCGGCACTCCTTCTGCTCTGTTCCGCGCAGAATCTCCTGGCCGCCGGCTCCCAGTACACTAACGTGGGTAACCCTGTTCTGGATCCGACTCGCACACACGGCATAACCACGCATGATCAGCCCATACAAGGCCCCCAGTACGGCCCGCCGGGAGAATATGGCAATCTCGTCGTTACTGGAAGGATCTCTCAAGGCAAGCATTTTCGCGGCGTCGTACCCTATAACTCCACTTCAGATTTAGGCGTTACACTCGGAAGCGATGATATCGAAGACTTCCTCAGAAGGTCAGCCCCCCCAGCCGCCTCACGCTCACCAGGTACTGCAACACCATATTACCTGTCCTCACGTACCGTCACTTCAATGAGAAGAGGCCAGGGTTCAGGACTGGAATATCCACGCATTACAGCAGATGGCCGCTCAGATGGTTTTATTCCTCCAATACAATCTGTCGAGCCCGTACAAATCGTTTCCCCGCCCCTGGCATACTATACCAAATTCAGGCCCATCGAGAGAACGCCGAAACAACTGAGCGATCTTATCGATCGCCAGCTCCGGCAGAATCAATTGCAGCCCGATCAAACTCAGGACCAGCAGGACCAGCAGTACCAGGCCGATATGGATAAACTACAGAAAGGACTCACTGAAGTTGAGCAGCGAGCCGAAAAACTCAAGGATAGATTATTCGATGAATCCCTGACACCTCCCGAGCCGTGGAAACCTCAGGACGAAACTGTCAAACCGCTCCAGCCCCCTGGCCCTTTCGAAAAAATCACCCCTCTTGAGCAGATCGACGTCTACGAACAAATGCTCCGCTTGACGGGACAGGAACCGAATGATCGTCGACCTGCCGAAGTTGAACAACCTCCCGTCGAGCAGCCTGCCGGGGAAAAAGCCGCGGAAAAGCCCGCTCAGCCCATGCCATCTTACGGTTTGGAAAGTCGAACGGGACAAGCCTTGATGGGGCTTTACAAATCATTTGCAGGCCCGAAGAAAAACAAGTTCAACGAGTACATGGCCCTCGCTGAAAAGTATATGAAAATGGGCAAATACTACAAAGCTGCCGACACCTATACACTCGCTGCCATTTATGAACCTGATAATCCCCTCTCCTATGCCGGAAAAGCATATGCCCTCCTGGCCGCCGGAGAGTATATGAGCAGTGCCTTTTTCCTCTCCAAAGCGATAAAAATCTTTCCGCAGTATGCTCTCGTCAAAGTCGATATTGTTGAAATGATAGGCGACAGGGATAAGCTCGAAAGCAGAATCGTTGATCTTCTCGAATGGCGCGACGCCACTCTTGCACCCGAGCTTGAGTTCCTCCTTGCATACATTTATTACCAGACCGGCAACCTGCCAAAAGCTGCCGAGCTTATCGAGTCCGCTTACGAGCAGATGCGCGACGCACCCGCTGTCGATACCTTAAGAAAGGTAATTAGCGATAGCCGCCTAAAAGAGTAATCAAGAGACCCATGTGATTTATATCAATCAGCAACCTGCCTTGAATGTTTCCGAAATATTTAGCCCCAATGGCGATATTGCCCGCGCATACACCGGCTTTGAGACAAGACCCCAGCAGTTGAAAATGGCCTGCGCCGTACAAACCGCCTTCGAAAAACCCGCTTACCTGGTCGTGGAAGCCGGCACCGGCGTTGGAAAAAGCTTCGCCTATCTCGTGCCCGCCGTCAGCCAGGTCCTCACCGCAAAAGCAAAAGTCCTCATCAGCACATTCACCATCACTCTGCAGGAGCAGTTGATAAATAAAGATATCCCCTTCCTCATCCGCGCTATTGACCGCCCCTTTACCGCCGTTCTCGCAAAGGGAAGAGCAAACTACCTCTGTCTGCGAAGAATGAACTTTGCCAAAAGACGCGGGCAGAGCCTGTTCAACGATTTCGGAAAGTCCCTCCAGGATATAATTCAATGGGCTTCTCAGACAGCCGATGGTTCCCTCAGCGATCTCACCTTCCCCGTTAGCGCTAATCTCTGGGATGCTGTCAAAAGCGAGCACGGAAACTGCAAAGCAAGAAAATGCCCCCACTACAGAAACTGCTTCTACTGGCGGGCCAGAAGAAAACTTGAATCCGCCGATATTATCATCGCAAACCACGCCTTGCTTTTCAGCGATCTTATTCTCAAACAGCAGCACACCGGCATCCTCCCTGAATACAGATACATCGTCATCGACGAAGCACATAACATCGAACACGTCGCCGAAGAGCAGTTTGGCATCGAAATAAGCAACTTCACTTTTTCATTCCTCTTTAGCGCCTTGTACAACCCCGTAACAAAAAAAGGCATACTCACCTTCGCTCCCCACGCCGACAGTGCCGTTGCCGCCGTTGCCGCCTGTTCAAAAGCTGCGAAAAACTTCTTCAGAGAAATAAAAGCCTGGTACGAGCTTAACAAAAATCTGAACAACGGAAGATGTTACCCGAACTTTCTTACCGATACCATTACCGAGCCTGTTAAACACCTCCGCTCCTCTCTCGCAAAGCTCGCGAAAAACACCCCGGACGAAGATGAAAAACTCGAACTGGATAGATTCATCGACCGGATAAGAAAACTCGAACAGGACCTCACCGAATTCCTCACCCAGCCCAAAAGCCAAAACGTGTACTGGATTGAATTGTCAGGCCCCGCCGCAAGACGATGCGTGCTGCAAAGCGCCCCTGTAAACGTCGCTCCCCACATCAGCCGGACACTCTTCGACAACTACGAATCCGTCATACTCACAAGCGCTACCCTCAGCACGGACGGCAAAAAAGATAAAACCGGATTCGATTTCTTCACCGGCAGAATCGGACTTCAGAACTTCGAACACCTTCAGCTCGGCTCACCCTTTGACTACAACAGGCAGGTTACTATGTACATCGAAACCGACCTGCCCGATCCCAACACCGAAGATTTCACCGACGCCGCCGTCAACGCCGTAAAAAAATACATCAGGCTCACAGCCGCAAAGGCCTTCGTACTGTTCACAAGCTATACCATGCTCAACGACATGGCCGAAAAAATCGAAGACTGGCTCAACAAAAACAACATAAAATTGCTCCGCCAGGGTGCCGGAATCGACCGCTCAAAACTCCTCACCGATTTCAGAACCGGCTCCCCCAGCGTGCTCTTCGGGACCGACAGCTTCTGGCAGGGTGTCGACGTCCCGGGCCAGGCACTCAGCAACGTCATTATCGTAAAACTTCCCTTCGCTGTCCCCAATCACCCCCTTATCGCAGGAAAACTTGAGCAGATCAGGTCACAAGGCCAAAACCCCTTCTATAAATACCAGCTCCCCACCGCCATTATAAAATTCAAGCAGGGCTTCGGCAGGCTCATAAGAAACAAAACCGACACAGGCATCGTCGTCGTCCTCGACAGCAGAATCATACACAAAACCTACGGCAGAATGTTCCTCGACGCTGTCCCCCAATGCCGCCTAAAACTCGTCTCAAAATAAACTCCCTGCGCCTTCTACTACTCCATAACGTTTGATTTTGGGCTTTGTCATTCCCGCGAAGCCTGTCCTCGCGAAGGCGGGGAGCGGGAATCCAGTTTGTTAATGAGATTAATTCCGTATCGAAATGAAACGCTTTGACCCATAAATTCAAATGTTACGATATTCTACTCTTTCCCCCCAAAAGTTAGCCCCCAGACTCGTTCTGGCGGGTTTTTTCTTACCCTCACCTCCCCAGTTTTCCTCTTCACCCCCAAAATACAACAACCAGCCATTATTCCTCTTGATTACAGGCCGCCTTTATTGTACACTATTTACAACAATGACCCTAACGCTATAAGTGGGAGAAGATTAAGAGGAGCGAAAACCGAGGAGGCAGAGAGATAAAACTCGGGGAGCACAACCCTCTAAGAATTCAAAAAAAACAAAGCCCCAACCGTAAGGGAGGGGACAAAAAAGAATTTTTTTGTTTCGCATTAACCTTTTTTGAGGAGGACTAAAAAATGAAGAGACTGATTACAATCTGTGCAGCAACAGCCCTGCTCGTTGTGGGGTATGCAAAGGCAAGCTGGACGACTCTCGATATGCCAGGGGCAAACGGTACATATCCGCAGGGCATCGACGGGGACAGGATTGTCGGGGATTACTGGGATGGCCGCGTGCATCATGGCTTTCTGTATGACGGTACAACCTGGACCACGCTCGATCCGCCGGGGGCTTCCTGGACACGTGTATACGGCATCGATGGGGACAGGATTGTCGGGATATACAGCGACGGCACCCAGGGCTACAGCTTTCTGTATGACGGTACGACTTGGACGACTCTCGATATGCCAGGGGCAGAGGGTACAACTGCATACGGCATCGACGGGGACAAGATTGTCGGGGAATACTACGACGGCTCTATGTACCACGGCTTTCTATATGACGGTACGGCTTGGACGACTCTCGATATGCCGGGGGCAGAGGGTACAACTGCACACGGCATCGACGGGAACAGGATTGTCGGGATATACGCCTACGGCAACCGGAGCTACAGCTTTCTGTATGACGGTGCAACCTGGACGACACTCGATATGCCGGGGAAAAAGGGTATAGCTGCACGTGGCATCGACGGCGACAGAATTGTCGGGAGCTACAGCGACGGCTCCGGGTCATATGGCTTTCTGTATAACGGTACGACCTGGACCACGCTCGACAAACCAGGGGCAATAGCTACATATGCATACAGCATCGACGGGGACAGGATTGTCGGGAGCTACTACGACAGCCCCGTGACACAGGGCTTCGTATATGAAATCCCCGAACCCGCCACGCTTTTATTGCTCGGCCTCGGTGCGGTGCTCTTAAGAAAAAAACGCAGTTAAACTATTTTCACCTTGATTATCTGCTCAGAAGTGAATACGATTTTACCGACTAAATTTTGAGGTATTTTGTAAGGGCGGAAAAATGAAAAAAACAATTTTGTTTTACAAGGATGTACTTTATAAATCCATTTTAGCTATTCTGATATGTATTGCTTTGATTTGGACAGTAGGGTGCGATGATAGTTATAAACAAATCGAAATGATGCGTCAGGAAGCATGGGAGACAATATTCAAAGAAGGAACGGCAATAGAGGTCGAACGATATGCACTCACTCAAGAAAGTAATGATTGCGCCCTAAATTTTCAAATATGGCAGCAGCATGAAATGGAGTTTATAGATAACTTGAGCATAGAAGAACTGACAGCTTATGAGCGACTCCGTTCTACACCAATAGACAATGTGCCACAAATGGTGCTCAATCGACGGTTGCTATTAGACGTCCTGTCCGAGGACAATACTGCAGCATATTGGAACTTATTCCAAGAAGGGGCTAAATTGGCAGAGATGACCTCGCAGCTTGATAAAAAGATAAACGCATTTAATGAACGCGTTGTAAGGCATAATAAAAATGTGAAATTTCAGGCTGAGATTGACAAGGCAATGGTAGATGCAGAGCGACGACAGGAACAACAAATTCGGCAATCTTGGCAAAATTATAATAATCAACAATACCAGCAGCAATTACTGAATTCGCTTAGTGGCATTCAAGGGAGGCTTAACTACATCCAAACTTCAATTATAAATCAGAATTAAGGCGGTGGATTTATTGTAGTACCAGTGCCAAGATAAAGAAATATTAGTCGTCCTCGGTACCGCGATTTTGATAAGAAAACATAGAGCATAAATTTCATATTGCGTATTGCGAGAAAGTGAAAGAATGGAAAATGGTGTGTACAGCACACCCTACTTGGCTATTTCATCTAAACGTTGCGAATAATAGTCCATCAACAACTGATATCGAAATGCTAGTTTAGTATTTTTCTTTTTTTTAAACCGCTCACATTCATTTGTAACATGTTTGAACCCGTCATTTATAGATTCATGAAATTTTTGCAAGCATTGATGATCGGCTACTCTGTCTGGTGATTGAAAGTTTTGGATGCCATTACCGAGAAAATCAACGATTATTCTACCATCATTATCCTCGCATAGGAGAGACATACACCGACGAGCGATTTCAGTATTAAATCTATGTACCACATTATTATCTTCGATTTGATTGTGTAGTTTAATAAACTTAAGTAATTCATCGCCTACTATTATTCTGGGATACTGTGCAATTTTGCTTTCAAGTTTATATGCTTTATTAAGAACATTGCCATAAATACCAATCTCTGGATCAATCGTAGCCCATCCTATTTCGATACCACCTCTAAAAAAGATCCCATTCGCAAAGCTAATCCGCATGCATCTTGTAATAGCTGAAAGCATCTCAGCAATTGAGCGGAGGTTAATTTGCCCTTCAGAATTCACAAGTGAAGCATAGAAGACAATAGAATCGGAAAAGTACTGGCGACAAACTGGACTACCCTGTATTTCCTTATACTTCGATTTTTCTTCTGGAGAGCATCCTTGAAGCCAAGGAGGCTCTGATTGTTGATGGCTCTTGTGAAAAGACTTGAACAAACTATGAACTGTTTGGACTTTACCAAGAGTCTGTCGTAAAGTTTGTGTCAAAGAATTCCGATCTACATCTGGGGTAAGAATTTTAGGCGATTGTTCAAAGGCGGCCTTTTGTCCCAGGAGATCAACAAATGTGACAACATAATTATATATCAAGATATTATTTTTGTCAGTCTGTTTTTTCATTGGCACGGTTCTGTGTGATTTTTCAAATAAACGATTCTATTTTTTCTTTGCCGATTATACAGGTTCGTGGATAAAACCGCAAGGATTTGTTTTCGATTTGCCGTTTATAGAATCTGGCTTTGGAGGCTGGGTGATGAAAAAAATCACGCCGTCAGATATTTCTTTCTCCACCGCTGCCTCCCCCAACCATTTTGGTCATTCGGATTTTGAATTTCGGATTTGTTTCGGATTTCGTATTTCGCGCTTCGAATTTCTTCGTCTCTCTCGGCCCCTCCGCGGGATACAATAATCCCTGCCATCCCCAATCGAGGATTTCTAATTTACCGCTAAATATTTGATTTTTGCTCTGTAATTTTGCTTTTTGATCTTTAATCTTTGTTTTTTTCTGCCCCCAATCCCTAATCCCCAATCCAAAATCGCAAATCCAAAATCGTTTGAATCCCCCATCCCCCAAGCCCTAATCCCCAATCCAAAATCCAAAATCGCAAATCCAAAATCGTTTGAATCCCCCGGATTCAAACAATTCCCGCAGGTCCGCAAAATCGTTACAACCGTTAAACTCGCTATATCTTAACACGAAAAAA
>JBDRHL010000035.1:0-5947 GCA_043816955.1 Planctomycetota bacterium
AAATGTGTAACCTGCAGGGGTTGTAAATTTGTAAGTCATCACAGCCCCTTTGCCGGCTCCACCTGTTACTGCATAGTAGGAAGCGCCCAACCCACCATCATTGCTCCACTTAACAGAAGGGTCCTGGCCTCCGCTGTGATAGCCCTCTATTACGTACAGTTCACTGCGCCAATCAGCATAGGAAGTTCCCACATCTGCCGACCAGCTTGGCGAAACCGCCGTCAGCTCAATTGAGGCACCATTTGTAAGAGGGGGGATCGGCGGCCCTACAGTATCAGCAAAGGCATTAGACAAGCTAAATACCCAAACCAAAAAAGCTATCACTACTTTCATGCAGCCTCGTATTCTTTCTGCTTTTGCGTACATCTGTTTTTTCCTCCACAAACCTTATAATATAGTAATACCTTCGTTTATCTTGCTGCCTCCTGCATTATTTGCTGAAACATCACCTTTTTGCGCCTGCCGAAGATACAGTTTTTACCCTTCGCTCAGGACCATCAAAAAGATAGGGCTCTGCAGCGCCTTCTATACCAATCCACAAGCACCCCAGATACATACCTTCAGGTATTTTTTCAGGTCTCTCAAGGCGAAGTACAGACACCGCCTTATCTGCAGGCAGTTCAAACTCTACCTTTTTATTTTCTGAAACTACAGAACTCAACTCGTTAAGCTGAGCAGAAAAAATTCCGTCACGTCCGGTACGTATCTCGACGCGAGCACTTGCTTCAGGGTCGGTTCTTGCAATCCAGAATTCATACGGACTGAAGGCTTGCATATAAAAAAAGTATGCTGCATACATTTCTATGTCAATTTCATCACAAGACCACATATCAGCCTTGATACCCATGTGAGAATTATGTACTTTTACGCCATACCATGCCTGCCCTCCATATCCCCCTGTTACAACAAGAGCATATGTACCGGCGGCTGGTGCGGTCATACTTATCATTTTTCTACCATCAGGCGGTACTGTTCCTTCCTCAAGAACAGAGCAGCCTTTATCTATTATTATGTAATGCAGCGATATCGGTCTTTCTTTCCCTGCCAGATGCCGTAACTCAATTTCGATTTTTTCGCCATTTTCTGCATAAATATATACAACTTGTTCATTACGCATGGCTAACATTTTAGGCTTACCCTCGCCGGTACCTGCAGGAGCTAAGTTCGGCACTTTCAAGCTCTTCAGCTTATCGAAATATGGTATCATCGGAGTAACAGGTTTATATGCAATTGTCGGTTCCTTTCGGCCTGACGCTATATCGAGCAAAACTTGGATATGGGCTTTTTTGAATGCTTCATAATATTCCTGTACTGTATACTGCGGAGGAAGAAGATAGCCTGGAGTTTCTTTTCCATTCACCATAACCATTGTATAATGGCAATAACCGTCTGTTCCTCTGATAGCGTGATAAGCCTGAACAGTTGTATCTGCCGGACTATAGCTGTCTATGCGACCCCAGATTACATATAGGTTATTTGGATTCAACGCTTTGATGCGTTTCTGTTCATTAAGAACAGCCTCTCCAAATCCGCTACCGTTGTACATTAGCCAACTGTCTATTATAGCCGGTGCTCGCTCAGTACCGAGATGTTTTATAAAAGCATCGTAGAACCACTCGCGGAAACTGGGCATTATCCCAAGTGACAGGTCGGGATTGATTGTGTGCATCTCCTGTTCGTATCTTTTGGCTACTTCTTCCAGTTGTTCTTTAAACCATTTTGTGTATTCGTCGGCAAGAGATTTTTGCCCAAGCAACTTAAGTCTGTTTTTAGCAGGAGTATTAATATCAATTTCATGATTTTCTGCAAATCTTTTCCAGGCTGTGTCGTCATAGGAAATATCCGTATTTATTGTTGTCTCAAGGTCCATTCCGACGGCAACTATATCAAGCTGCCGACTAACTTTTGCCAACTGAAAAGCACTATTAAACATCAATCGCCATGTAGGCCAATGAATCAGGGAGAATTTATCTTCAATTACCTGCCCTTCGGAGGTAACAAACGCTGGTAAATCTTTATGCTTTTGTGGGTCACGTTTGCCCTTATTCGGATTACCATAAACATAAGTAAACAACTCCATCCCCCGGTTTCTAACTTCATTCGACAATTTTTGCACTCTTTCAAATTGAACAGGGTCGGATAAATCAAAGTCCAAAGGTCCAATCTTGAAAGCACATGCCGTAAATCCCGCCTTGGACATCGGTTCAAGAATGTCTTTGACTGTCTCATCAATCATATCGTGGTTTATCCAATAGCCGCTGTACCCATTGATAATCTTAGATGGCAGCAGTGAATGTTTTACAGGGGGCACACACTCATAATCCAGCCCATAAACCGGTTTGCACATCAGGGAAACACACACAACACATAAAAAAATCGAACACGTGGTTTTCAAATTACAGGTTGCCATTAGAACTCTCCTAACATTTGATGCTTTTATCTTATACCTTCGTTTATCTTGCTGCCTCCTGCATTATTTGCTGAAACATCACCTTTTTGCGCCTGCCGAAGATACAGTTTTTACCCTTCGCTCAGGACCATCAAAAAGATAGGGCTCTGCAGCACCTCCTATACCAACCCACAAGACCCCTAAATACATACCTTCAGGTATTTTTTCAGGTCTCTCAAGGCTAAGTACAGACACCGCCTTATTAGCAGGCAGTTCAAATTTTACCTTTCTATTCTCTGAAACTACAGGACTCGATTCGTTAAGCTGAGCAGAAAAAACTCCATCACGTCCGGTACGTATCTCGACGCGAGCACTTGCTTCAGGGTCGGTTCTTGCAATCCAGAATTTATACGGGCTCAAAGCATGCATATAAAAAAAGTATGCTGCATACATTTCTATTTCACCCGCCTCGGGGTCTCTGTTTGCCTCTCCATCGGAAGGCCACATACCAGCCTTGACACCCATGTGAGGATTATGTACTTTTACGCCATACCATGCCTGCCCTCCATATCCTCCTGTTACAACAAGAGCGTATGTGCCGGCGGCTGGTGCACCCATGCTTACCATTTTTGTGCCATCAGGCAGTACTGTTCCTTCCTCAAGGATGGAGCTGTTCTTATCTATTATTACGTAATGCAATGAAATCGGTCTTTGTCTTCCTGCCAGATGCCGCAACTCAATGTCGATTTTTTCTCCATTTTCTGCATAAATATACACGACTTGTTCATTACGCATGACTAACATTTTAGGCGTACCCTCGCCGGTACCTGCAGGAGCTAAGTTTGGTAACTTCAAGCTCTTCAGTTTCTCGAAATATGGTATCATCGGAGTAACAGGTTTATATGCAATTGTCGGTTCCTTTCGGCCTGACGCTATATCGAGCAAAACCTGGACATGGGCTTTTTTGAATGCTTCATAATACTCCTGCGCGGTATACTGGGGTGGTAAAAGATACCCCGGCGTTTCTTCTCCATTTACCATAACCATCGCATAATGGCAGTAACCATCTGTTCCTCTGATTGCGTGATAAACCTGAACAGTTGTATCCGCAGGGCTGTAGCTGTCTATGCGACCCCAGATTACATATAGGTTATTTGGATTCAAGGCTTTGATACGCGCCTGCTCCCTGAGGACAGCCTCTCCGAAACCTTCACCGTTATACATCAGCCAACTGTCTATTATAGCCGGCGCTCGCTCAGTACCGAGATGTTTTACAAAAGCATCATAGAACCAATTGCAGACACTGGGCATTATCCCAAGTGACAGGTCGGGATTGATTGCGTGCATCTCCTGTTCATATCTTTTGGCTACTTCTTCCAGTTGTTCCTTAAACCATTTCGTGTATTCATCAGCAAGACCTTTTTTTTCAAGTTCCGTTAACCTGTTCTTGGCAGGAATATTGCTGTCGAGTTCGTGCACTACTGAAAAGCGATTCCATGCCGCGTCGTCATAGGAAATACCCGTATTTATAGTTGTCTCAAGGTCCATTCCGACGGCAACTATATCAAGCTGCCGACTAACTTTTGCCAACTGAAAAGCACTATTAAACATCATTCGCCATGTAGGCCAATAGATCAAAGAGAATTTATTTTCAACCACCTCACCATCAGATTTAACAAAGGGCGGCAGGTGCTTATGCTTTTGTGGGTCACGTTTGCCCATGTGCGGATTACCATAAACATAAGTAAACAGCTCCATTCCCCGGTTTCTAACTTCATTCGACAACTTTTGCACCCTTTCAAATTGTGCAGGGTCGGACAAATCAAGGTCCGAAGGTCCAATCTTGAAATCACATGCCGTAAATCCTGCCTTAGACATCGGTTCAAGAAAGTCTTTGACTGTCCTATCAATCATGTCGCGGTCTATCCAATAGCTGGCATACCCATTGACAATTTTAGATGGCAGCTTTGAATGTTTTATCTGGGGCACACATTCATAATCCAGCGCATATAAAGGTTCGCATATCAATAACGTAATGCACACAAAAAATAAACGAATGCCTTTAAATACCTCTTTTTTCATTTTAACTCTCCTTGTAATTTTCAATAACAAACCTCAATCAAAATCTGATAGGGCAAAAAGCTACCAAGGCTTGGAGACACTGGACCCCTGCTGACTCTCAAAAGCTTCGGCTTTTGAGAGTACCGCAATGTTTACTTATCCAGAAGAAAGTCCGTAAATTCTTCAGGCGATCTTGTTTGGGCGTGACCATCTACAAACATATAGCTTGATTTGCCGTGATGTCGGGTAGAACCGCCTTTAACTAAAAGCTCCGATAGTCCATCAAAATCCAGCCATAAACGACCTTGTTGATTACCAGTCGAGTCGCGGTGGCCCGAATCTATCCAAGCCAGCATTTCCGTTGGTGATTTAACTTCAGCAAACCTGAAACGAATGCACTGCCTGATGCTTTTGTCTTTTCTGATGCTGCGGGGGCAGTTAATATATGTGATATCCAGTTCCTTTGCGATATTATACCTGCCTCCAAAAAAAGTATTCGCTGAGTAAGCACTGAAGTCATATCTGGGATAGTGATAGGTGCTTTTCTTTAGTGCAGGACACCAAAATGGACTCTTTTTCCACAAAGGGTCCCACGGGCTTAGTTTTGGACTTAGGTGCGCAATGTAATCTACATACCGATAAGGCCAAGCGGGCCAATAATAATAAGAGTCCCAGCTCTGATCTGCTTCTACACTTAAATCCCATACCGGCGGAGCTTTGTCGGAATTGTCGTGGGCATAAAGTTGCAGTGCTATGTGTAATTGGTGAAGATTTGATTTGCAAACCATCTGCTGAGCCTGACTTCGTGCTTTTTCCAGCACAGGCACCATAATCGAAAGCAGCAAAGCTATGATCGCTATAACTATCAATAGTTCGACCAATGTAAAACCATACTGTCTTTTCATTTTCTATCTCCCTTGACAATTATCACTACTAGCACTCGCTCAAATTAACGTGCCCTTTATTTTTCAGGAAGTAGTGGCAACACACCTTTGGTTGCACGTTGCCACTACTTAACCCACTCAAAACACCTATTTTCGCCTACGCAGCCGTAAAGCAAGGCCGCCCAGAGCTAAAATAGTCACTGTCGCCGGCTCAGGAATTATATCCGTACTAACATCAAGCGAAGTATAGCCAAATGTGCCACTCGTTGAACCGCCGGCACCATCTCCATAATCAGATGAGAAAGCAACATAAAACTCTGAAACACCGCCCGGAACATTCAATGAAAAGTCTGCATGGTAGGTATAGGGCGGATCAGGCAGCCAGCCGCCTTCGAGAAACCGTGCCTTGTCGTATGAATCGGCACAAGCCTGTGTGATGCCCCAGGTGTTATACTCAAAGTAGGTGCCAACACCAAAAAATGCCGGTGCTCCTTGAGTCGATGGGTTTCCATAAAACAGGCAATGAGCATCAACGGTTCCACCCTCAAATGTGTAACCTGCAGGGGTTGTAAATTTGTAAGTCATCACAGCCCCTTTGCCGGCTCCACCTGTT
>JBDRHL010000036.1:0-2578 GCA_043816955.1 Planctomycetota bacterium
CATAAGTGTCGAGAAACTTCAGGAGCTTATGGGTAGGGGCAAGGCTATTTCAGCCGAGGCGGAGCTTACTGTGTCACGCATGGCGATTGTCGAGGCTAAAAACGAGCAGGAGATTGTCAATTATCTGCTTGATGTTGCAACTAAAAAGCCGGATGCAACTGACACAGGCGATATTGACCCGCTCAAGAAAAAGAAAGAGGGCGGTGAATTTGCACGGGTAACGTCTTTCGATCAGATCGATGATGACACGTTTTTCAGGTCATTGACCGATTCAGACGAATTGCCCTTGCTTCAATAAACCGGAAACAATTTTTTAAGGAGGATTTAAAAAATGACAGCTATCAACAAAGATCCTTTCGTTTATTCAAAAAGCAAAGATGGAAAGCCCTCTGTTTTTAGAGGACTTGTCCAGGCTGGTAGCTCGGCAGCGATTAAGATCGGTGAGATATGCACTTGGAATGAGACTACTGGCTATTTCATACCGGTTAACGCTGTGGCCGACCATCGTTATCCGCTGGCAATAGCGAAAGAAGAACAAAAATCAAGTGGGCGAGGTGAGCTTACCGCGTCCCGGTATATTGAGTTTTATTCTCTTGACCCAAATGACGTGTTTGAATTTGTGATTGATGCAGCCGCAGCCGTAGAACTTGGCACCCCTTATACCCTGACCACATCTGATTCCCAGAAATTGACCGCCGCCGCCGGTGATTTTGCAGTGGCTATCAATGTTGACGACGGACATTATCCACAGGAAGAGGATACCACGATCAGGAGTATATCCTATGCACGAGTATCTTTTAATCCTGCCGTTAGCTGGTGGGGATACCGGATGAGCCAATTCGTAAGGCCAGGGCGGAGAGTCATCGTTTTGACTGACAATGCAACTCTCGCTGAAAATGACATGTATAATACGCTGATAACGCAATCCGGCACTGCCAAAACAATAATCCTACCTGCTGTAAAGCCGGGTATGGACGTCATTATTGTCTGCACTGTTGCCCAGGCATTGCATGTCGATCCGAATGCATCAGATGCAATCAGATTGGATGGGACTGTTCTCACTGCTGGCAATAAATTAAGTTCTGCTAGCGGTGCAGGCGACATGGTTCATCTTATTACTGAGAGCGTAGACGGATTTATCGTCATCAACAGGCAAGGCACGTGGACTGACGGCAGCTAACAAATTATAAAAATTAAATGAGGAGGAAATCAGAAATGAGACTTTTCAAATCGAATATAACCACAGGCGGCAGCGGGGTATCACTTTATGACCTCCGCCAGCTTGCCATTAATGAACCAAAGGCATTTCTGCAAAAGGTTCAGGCTGGAGCGGATAGCGGCAAATTGCGCTTTTCCGATATCAGGGATTTAAAAGCCATGTATCGGTTTTTCGCTGATGTCAAAGTGCCTATCCAGATTGAAGATATCGCCGGAGTGAAAAGGGCTATTGACGCAGCCGCTTTTCCAATTCTCACAGGTACGCTTGCAATCGCCTCTATCAACGAAAGATATAATAGCCTGCCGAAGGTAGGGCAAGAGCTTGTCGAGGAAATCGAGGATAACAAAAAAGTTACCACGATTGCAGCCATTGAGGCCCTCGATAAGAACGTTGATGAAGTTAAGTCAGGCGATGATTTTCCTGAGATCAGCGCAACTGAAGAGAAGGTTGAGATCAGACATAAGCTGAATGGCCGAAAATTGACCATTCTTGCTGATGCTATCGAGGAAAACGAAGTGGCCGATATTACAGGCCGGATTAATGCATTGGCGGATATAGCCAATGACTGGGTGGAGGAGCAGACCATATCCAGGGTAACGGATTATTACGGCTCCGCTACTACACCGGGAGAACCTTATGTTTATAGGCCGGCTGGCACAGGGACGCAGCTTTACATTACGACTGCCAATTATCCAGGGATCCGGGCACCTTCCGGCACACGGATAAACAGTAATGCTCTTGCTGATGACAGCGATCTTGATGCGGTGCGGGCGGTTCTTGCAGCTATGAAAAATAACAGAGGCAAAAGGGTAGGTATTCCCTGGTCAGAAATTCTTCTGTTTATTCCCGATGCGCTGCTTGGCGTTGCTTCTAAGATTTTTAACAGCGAGTATGTTCCCGGTGTTGAGAATGAGGTCTCCAATTATGGCCCTCGTGGACGGTGGTCTTTGCCGCCTGCAAGAATCGTATCAAGTCCGAAACTGGATGATCTGTCAACATCTGCCTGGTACTTAGGCGCATTCAAAAGGCAATTTATCCGAAAATGGAAGTTGAGATTCGAGTATGTAACCCTTGGCATGGATACCCAGGCATATCTTAACAGCCGGATAGCTTTTCAGGCTCGTATTGCATGGGATGTCGAAGTTGGAGCGCGGGATTATATTTATGTTGTTCAATCTCTAAGCGGAACAACCGCGCCTTATAATGTCTAAAAGCAAGAAAAATGGAGGTAAGGAATATGAGAAAATTCTTTAATACAAAAAGCCTGATTCTGGCGATCTCCATCCTGTTCCTTGCTTCGATGGCATGGGCGGGGACGCCACAATTAGTCAAATATGGTTTGAAAATGGCAGATGAGGG
>JBDRHL010000037.1:0-2881 GCA_043816955.1 Planctomycetota bacterium
GTTCTTTGAAAAGTTGATAATCGGCTCATGATTAATTTTGGAGGTAATCATGGGCAAGAAGCAAAAATCAGATGCTGACCAGCGGCAGTTCTGGCAGATGGTAATGGAGACCTGGCAGTCCAGCGGTTTATCCGTTCGCCGATTCTGTAAACAGGAAGGACTCTCGGAGCCGGGGTTTTATGCGTGGCGGAAGAAACTGGCCGTGTCTGCCGACAGGCAGGCTGCTCAAAGCAAAGCTCAGCCAAAGCCAGAGCATAAAGACAAATCATCATCGAGCGACTTTATCCAGGTATCGCTTCCGGCTGAAAATCATCAGTGTATCGAGCTTGTTCTGACTTCAGGCAACATACTGCATATAGGTTCCGATGCGGACAGCAAAGTCTTAAGCAATGTCCTATCAGCACTGAGGCAGGCAAAGCTATGCTGACTCTGCCATCCTCGGTAAAGATATTCATCTATACCCAGCCTGCTGATATGCGGTGCGGATTCAATAAACTTTCGATGCTGACAGAGAACATGATGCTCAAGGATCCATACAGCGGGCATCTGTTTGTATTCTTCAATAGGACCGGTGATAAATGCAAAATCCTTTTCTGGGACAGAACCGGATTCTGTATCTGGTATAAGAGACTTGAGGAAGGCACGTTTGAAAAGCTCAAATCTCCACCCGGCACAGCCTCTCTGGAAGTTGACATTTCCAAACTTACCTGGGTGCTTGAAGGAATTGATTTATTCAAGACGAGAAGACGAAAACGTTACGAGCACAAAGTATCTTTGTAAAGCATCTCATTAAAAAATATTTTAACATTTTCAGCATTTTCTTCTTGACTTTTCTCATCTCTGTGTTAGACTTTTATTATCGTTATGGATGATGACAATTCTTGTTATACTTCTTGCCTCAAATGACAACACCGGAAAAGATAACCGCGGCATCCTCAATAGAACAATTACCTGATGATACTGATATCCTCAAGCAGATGGTGCTTACCCTGCTCGGTCAGATAGATGACCTTCAGGGACAGTTACATTATTTGAAGCGTCAGTTGTTTGGCAAAAAAAGTGAAAAGCTCGATCCGGCACAAAGACTGTTATTCGAAAGTCTTTATGACGAAGTTAAGGCAAAGGTAGAGAAGCAGCGAGAGCCTGCACCGAAGAAGGTAAAATCCAGACCCAATGCCAACCATAAAGGCAGAAATCCATTGCCCGCTAATTTGGAAAGAGAAATCATCGATATCGAGCCTTCCAGGGAAGAAAAGTTCTGCGACATACACCACAAGGACAAGCGTCATATCGGCACGGAAACCACGGAAAAGCTCGAATACCGGCCGGCCTGTTTTTATGTTAAACGGTATGTCAGGCACAAATACGCCTGTGCTGATTGCGAAGGCAACATATCCATCGGCCAGCTGCCGCCAATGGTAATCGACAAGGGGATACCTGGTGAAAGTCTTCTGGCTCATATTATCACCAGCAAGTATGCGGATTCACTTCCCTTGAATCGTCTGGAGGGTATATTCAGAAGGCACGGTGTGGAAATCACGGTCTCGAATATGTGCGACTGGGTTGGTGTAAGTGCCAGCCTGCTTGAGCCTGTGGTAAGAAGGATGCACCAGCTTATCCGTCAATCGCCGGTAATCAATACCGATGATACGCCCATCCCTATCAAAAGCAAAAAGCGTAAAGGTTCCACGTATAACGGCTATTTATGGGTTTACATTGATAACAAGAATAATGTGGTGTTCGATTTTACCCCCACCCGCTCCAGGGAAGGTCCTGTCAATTTTATAGGCAGGAAATATAAAGGCTATGTTCAGGCTGATGCGTACAGCGGTTATGATGAATTGTTCCGGGTGTCTGATGCCACAGAAGTTGGCTGTAACGCCCATTCCCGCAGGAAATTTGAATATGCGCTGGATAGTGACCCAGTCAGGGCCAGCCGAATGATGGTTTTATGGGGTAAGCTGTATGAGATTGAGAAACGGGCTAAAGCAGAAAACTATAGTGCCGAGGAATTGCTTGCAGCCAGACAGACGAAGGCGTTGCCGATATTCGATGAGATAAAGCTGGTGTTGAATGAATACAAGGACCAGGTTCTTCCGAAAAGCCCTATGGGCAAAGCCATCAACTATGCCCTTAATCAGTGGGATGCCCTTTTGAGATATACAAGCGACCCGATGCTCAGTATAGACAATAATATCTCAGAACGTGCTCTTAGAATGGTGGTGATTGGCCGCAAAAACTTCCTCTTCGCCGGCAGTGAAGCCGGTGCTGAAAGGGCTGCGATTATTTACAGCCTGGTGGCAAGCTGCAAATTGAATGGCCATGACCCGTTTGCTTATTTTAATGATGTGCTCAGCAGGGTCAGTACGCATCCCGCTGACAAGATTGACGAGCTGCTGCCGAGCAACTGGAATCCGCCGAAGTCACGCCCTAATGAGGATGACGCCGCTAGCAACCAGATAGTTAAAGTCGCCTGACGAACTCTATTCACCCGCTATAGCTATTTTTTTGCATGGGTGCACTTGCCCGAGTGCTTACTGCCATTTTGCAACCATGTCGATTAGCTCCATCAATCGCCAAGCCAATCGGCACACCAGAACTTTCAGTAAGCAAACTGCGTTTAACACCTTTTTTGGCCCTATCCGTAGGGTTTGGGCCGGTATTTTCCCCCGCCAAGCGGGGCTTTTGTCATGGCACCATCCATCGATTGCCATGACCAGTCAATACCTTTCAACTCGTTATAATCTTCCAGAGCCATCTTCCAAAGTTTCAGAAAAACCCCGGCTTTTGTCCACTCCTGAAATCGCGAGTGGGCTGTGCTGCTTGAGCAAATGCCGGTTTCATTTAAGGCATTCCATTGACAACCGGTTCGCAATACGAA
>JBDRHL010000038.1:0-29162 GCA_043816955.1 Planctomycetota bacterium
TGAAAGCAGGTAAAATTATGACGAAGCGAAAATTTGGAACTTTTTTAGGCCGCTACCGGCTGGCAGGAATTTACTGCACCGAAAAAATCAGCCCGCCCAACATTCAACAAACAAACCGTGTTCGCTTGTTTAAGGACTAGATGTTTTATGGCTCCGCTGAACGTACATATCAAAAGCTTCGGCTGTCAGATGAATAAGCTCGATACAGCCCTGGTTGCTTCTGCGCTCAAAGACAAAGGCTTCACACTTACCGACGATCCCAAAGATGCCGACGTCGTGCTCATAAACACCTGCTCAGTCCGCAAACATGCCGAAGATCGCGTTACATCCCACCTTGGCCATCTCAAACATCTCAAGGAAACCCGGCCCGAAATAATCGTCGCCGTAATCGGCTGCATGGCTCAGCGACAGGGGGCTGCCCTCCTTAACCACAAAGCTGTCGACATCGTCTGCGGACCTGCCCAGATACCGCAGATACCGCAGCTCATCGAAGATGCCCTCCGCACAAAAACAGCAAAAATCGCTGTAACACCCCATATCCGCGAAAAATCCTCCCAACAGCAGATCGATGCGTTGGAAAATTTCGAATCCGTTTACGACACCGACGACAAACAACTGCCCGCCCAGGCCTTCGTCCGCGTAATGCGAGGCTGCAATAATTTCTGCTCATACTGCATCGTCCCCTATGTCCGAGGCCCGGAAATCTCCCGCTCACCCGGAGTTATCATCGATCAGATACGAACCCTTGCAGGCAACGGCATAAAACAGATCACTCTGCTCGGACAAACCGTCAACTCATACCACTATAGCGCAGGCGACAAAAACTACTGCCTTGCGGACATCCTTGAAATGGCATCCCGAATCAACGGCATTGAGTGGATACGATTTATAACCAGCTACCCGGCTGAGCGTTTTTTCGAACCCATCTGCTGTGCTATGGCAAGACTGCCCAAGGTCTGCAGGTATCTCCACTTGCCCGCCCAGTCAGGCTCCGACAGAATCTTAAAAGCAATGAACCGAAGATACACCGCTTCACAATATCTCAATCTGCTCGACAAGGCACGTTCCATCGTGCCCGGCATAGCGATTTCCAGCGATTTCATCGTTGGTTTTCCTTCCGAGACAGAGCATGATTTCCGCGCAACAGCAGAACTCGTCGAAAAGGCTCGATTAAAAAACAGCTTCATATTCAAATACTCCCCCAGGCCGGGCACCGCAGCAACAGACCTGCCCGACGATGTCCCGATGGAAATAAAGAAAAAACGAAATACCCAATTGCTCGATATCCAGAACGAAATAAGCGACACAGACAACAAACGCTTCATCGGCTCCGCTGTCCGCGTACTCGTCGAAGGCCCCGGCAAAAAACCGCATCTCAATGCTGCTGAAAACGCCGATCTGCCCCAGCTCATCGCACGGACCGCCGAAGATTACATTGTCGTATTCAACGGACCAGCCGATCTTGCCGGCAGTTTCTGCAGTGTGAATATTATCAAAACCTCGCCTTTGACCCTCTTCGGTGAACTCGCCCCCCGCTAAACACCCGCCTGCCACCCAGCAGTTTTTGCTTCACCCACGATTGTTACTCGTCTTTTCCTCGTGCTGTTTATCAATCTTCCTGAATAGTGACCGAACATCGAAAAAACCTCCGATAGTTACTACCACCGCCAGCACAGCGAAAACAGCTAGTCCGATTATCAATAAGACAGTCCAGACTACGATCCAGAAAACCATGATCAATTACCCTCCTTTTCACTTCGTCCCATATCATCGGGAAACGCAAATGACCCTGCAATCATAACTGCCACCGAAAGCGCCAGCGCCGCCAGGCACACCGTCGCGTGAGAAACAGCCATGCCGATATAAGGCTCTATCAACCTGTTTATCTGCCTCAGAAAAACATTCAACCCTAAAATTGATGATATGCCCGATATAAGTGACATCATCGCCCCTGCTCTGCTTGCTTTTTTCCAGTACAGCCCGAATACCAGCAGACTAAAAGCGCCAACTGCGTAAACAGCCCCCGTTATGGTCATATAGTCCCATAAATCCTCACCAAGCGGATACCACAAACCCCATATCAACAGGAACACGCCTATCAAAAAGATAAATATCCTCGTCAGCAGAAGCCTGCTCCTGGTGCTGAGTCTTTCTTTCAAAATCGGTGCCGCTACATCCTGCGTCAGCACCGAGCTCCAGCACAGCAGATAGCTGTCGTGCGTAGACATAAACGCTGCCAGCATTCCCGCCGTTATCAGTCCAAGCATCCCGACCGGCAGAATTCTGCTGAGCATCACAGGCATAGCCATCAGGCTCAGATCATTGTCCCTCCCGACAAGGCAGCTTACTTCAGGCCTTGATGAGAAGTAAACAAACGCGCAAATCCCGAGAAAATACGGAATCAGAAATCTGATAAGAAAACCAACCGATGACCAGATATAAACACGTTTCACAACTTTTTCACTTTCCGCTGCACACGCCCGCATCACCGCTGTCTGCCATATTGCACATGACACAAGACCCATAAAAACCATCCACATGATATACGATGTGCCGAAAGTTTCCCCGAATGGGTCAAATCCTGCCCTGCCCTTCATGGTTATTATTGTCTCAACAATGTTATTCCAACCCAGCGATCGCACCGCGAACAAACAGCTTAGCAACAAGCCCACGGAAAGAACGACAAACTGTACGTAGTCGGTAATTACAACCGAAATCATTCCCCCAAGGATCGTATAAAACAGCACTATTGCCAGAAGCACCGTCATAATGACTTTCAGGTGTAACCCTGATGTCATCCCCGTAACGCCCATCACAAACAGTGAGCCTGCCTTCAGAAACATCCCCATGTTCAGTATACCCGATAACGCCAGTATCAATCCGCCCGCTATGCGGACAGATCGCCCGAATCGCTTCTCGTAGAATTCCGGGATCGTCATCACGCCCATGCGCCTCAGCGGAACCACAATAAATCCGCTGAAACCTACCACAAGCGTCACAACCGCCGCCGCTAGTGCAATGTGAAAAGCGGCGAAACCAGCCGTATACCCCTTCTGCGATGAGTACATAACCGTAACAAGACCAAGCTCCGTCCCGATCATCGTGGCTATTCCGAGATAAGACTTCAAAGCTCGGCCCGCTACGATGTAATCCGCCATATTCGAAACATAACGCCTGACATAAAGTCCGACAAGTACCGTACCCAGCATGTATGCAATGATGATCCCCCAGTCAATATAAGAAAAGCTTCCCTGCAACCCTGTTTCTGCCGGCATAACTCAGCTCCTGATCGCTCTTTCCGGCAGAAAGTATAGACAAATACCCGCCCCGTGTAAATAAATAAAAACCGCTTTGATGATTCTCAGCTGTTCTGTGGCATAGACGTGGGAAGTGTTACAACAAATGTGGTTCCTTTGCCCACTTCCGACTTAATGTCTATCGTTCCCTTATGCTGGTCGATAATATGCTTTGCAATTGCCATACCAAGGCCCGTTCCGAATTTGTTCTTCGTGGACTCATACGGTTCGAAAATCTTCTTCTTTATTTCGTCCGTCATGCCCGGCCCGTTGTCACTGACCGACAGTTCAATCGTCTCAGCCTCAGGATGAAATTTGGTCTCAATGTTTACAATTCCGTGTTGTTCATCAACGATGTCGATCGCGTTCAGAATAAGATTCAGGGCCATTTCGTGAATCCGTTCACCGTCGAGTTCGACATTTTCAATCCGCTGATCGATTCGTATGTGTAGTTGAACCTTTTTCTGCTTCAGTTGTGCCTGTAATGATTCAATAGCGCCTTGAATTATACTGTTAAAATTGCAGGCACCGTATTCGAGCCTTCTTTCTTTGCTGAAATCCAGCATATCAAGCGTGAACTTCTTGATGCGATCAAGGTTTGGCATCAGGATCTGCCAGCTTCGCTTGACCCGATGAATCTGATTCGTTCTAAGTCCGAAGTCCATCACTTCAGCCGCACCACTGATAAGCTGCAGCACGTTCTTGACTGAATGAGAAATTTGCTGAACTGCACGCCCAGCCGCAATCAGCCTTTGTGTCTGAGAGTTTAGACAGCCTGCATTGTCTGCACCAACCGCCATCTGAAGGTACAATCCTGTAAACTCAAGCAGTTCCAGCTCTGCCGAATTCCAATCGCAATCCATGTCCCCCGTGTCCGCATAAAGTAGCCCTGATAATTTTTGTCTGTTTCTTATCGGAACACATATCGCTGTTTTAATATTGAACCGCTGGAATGCCGGGTCTCCGGAAAACAGGGGGTTATTCATCGCATCTGTAACCAGCACGGATTCGCTTGTCTCCATTACCTTGTCCATAAGTGCACCACTTGCAGTTATCGGCTCTTCTGCCGATCCTGTCCTGCATTGTGCCGCTGCGGTCGTCATCTGCCCGCTCAAATCTCTCAACATTATATAGAAGTGATCGGAGTTAATCTCCTTGGCAATCGCACGCACGGTTATTCGCAGCAGCTCTTCCTGATTCTCACAGGTCAGACTCATCGCCCCGAGATTGTACAGCAGACGCAGTTTCATATCTGCGGATGAATCGGCCTTCACTCTCGCAGATGTGCTGGCATCAATATCACTCATAACAAATTCCTGTGGTTAATATCTGCCCTGAAAAATTCGTATATAATGCCTATCGAATATTTAGCTCGATGACTTAACATTATTTGGCATGTATCGCTGATCCTTTTTTGTCACAGTCTAACATGCGTAGGTGTTATCGGTCTTTTCGCCTTCTTGTACCTTATCAATGGGCCTTTTTCTCTTTAAGTGCTTTTGTTGGTGTGTCGATAATTCAGTTGTGCTGATGTCCGGGAACACAGTGTAAGTCTATTTTGCGAGGATAGCTATGTATAATCAGGATGAAATTGTTTCATTTCTCTGCAATCAAAAGATTGTGGATGAGTCGGAAATTAAAACAGCTCTTGATGAGTGTGCCGGAAATGACGAGGACCTGATCAGCGTCTTAAAAAAGAAGCAGTTGATTGCGCAGGAAGATATTCTCAAAGTAACCGCATTCACTCACAAGATAGAGTTTATTACCCTTTCGCCGGATATGGTTGATCCCATCGCTGCACATATCCTGCCCTATGACATTGTAAGTCGGCACAACATTATTCCCGTGCGCCTCGAGGACAATAAGCTTTTTGTCGCGATGGATTCTCCACTGGATCTCGCAATACGGGATCAGGTCGAAACAAAAACCGGATATAAGGTGGTCCCTCTCGCCGCGACCGAAGATGCAATACGCCAGGCTATAATGTATTACTTCAATGTGCAGAACATCACTAAGCAGGACATAGTGTCCATGAGACTCAAGCAGCCTGCCGGCAAAAAAATACAAAACGAGCAGGCACAGCCCAAGTCCGAAAAGGTAACTAACGCTCCTGTATCCCGCCTTGTCCAGTCAGTTATTAACGGAGCTATAGATGCCCGCGCAAGTGATATTCATATCGAGCCGCAGGAGCCCGATCTTAGGGTGCGATACCGCATAGATGGAATCCTGCGAGATGCGCTCGATATCCCCTCCTCGGTGCAGTTGGAAGTTATATCTCATATTAAAATTCTTGCTGAAATGGATATCTCCGAAAAGCGGGTACCCCAGGATGGCCATATGGCCATACACCTTAACGGGAAAGATTACGACCTTCGTATCTCTTCGCTTCCGGCTGTCGGGGGCGAAAAAATCGTTATTCGAATTCTGGACAAAAATTCCAAAAAGTGGGAGCTTGATGAAATCGTATCCTCCGAAGACGACAATAAAAAATTTCGAGCACTTGCCTCAAATCCGCATGGAATGATTCTCCTCACAGGCCCCACAGGCAGCGGCAAAACCACTACACTTTATGCCCTTTTACAATTACTGAATACACCCGAAAAAAACATTGTTACCGTCGAAGACCCCGTTGAATATCGGCTCTCAGGAATAACACAGGTCCAGGTCAAGCCTGTGGCGGGTATGACATTTGCCAAAGGACTGCGGAGTATTCTGAGACAGGACCCCGATATTATTCTAATCGGCGAAATCCGTGACCTGGAAACCGCCGAAATTGCCGTCAGTGCCGCTTTGACCGGGCACCTTGTTTTAAGCACTCTTCATACAAATGACGCCGCCGGCGCCGTCTCGAGGTTGATCAATATTGGTGTTCCGCCATTTCTTGTAGCCTCTTCGCTTCTAGGTTCTGTATCACAAAGGCTTGTAAGACGCCTCTGTCCCAAATGCAAAGAATCCTATTATCCTGATGAGGACGAGCTTAAGCTCGTTTTCAAAGACCCTGAAAAATATAAAGGCATGACGATGTATCGGGGCAAAAAATGCAACAGTTGCTACCAGACTGGTTACCATGGCCGCGACGCAATCTATGAGATTCTCGTTGTCTCTCCCCAGATTCAGCGAATGATAGCAACACAGACAGATGATAACACTATCAAAGAACAGGCCTGTAAGGAAGGATTGAAAAACCTCTACACTAGTGCCGTAGAAAAACTTGAGCAGGGAATCACTACTATTCAGGAGCTGTTTCGTGTGGTTGACGTAAGGGAATAATTGTGCCCGTATTTGAATATACAGCCCAGGATGAAGCAGGAAATCTGTTTGCCGGTACCTACAATGATATCGACAGTACCGCCATACTCAGAGATGAGCTCACAAAAATGGGCTACACTCTCGTCAAGGCGCGACGGAAAAAACAAAATAAAAACAGCAGAAGAAAGGTGCACAGAGCCGAAGTTGTCACTTTTGCATATAAATTCGCCGGAATGTGCGCAGCAGGCCTTTCAATTATGCGATGCCTTGAAGCACTTGAAGAGCAGGCCGAAAACCCGGCTTTCAAAAATGTTATCACGGATATAAAACAGCAGATCGAAACAGGGGCAAGCCTTAAAAATGCCTTTGGTAAGTATAGGGCTATCTTCTCCGACTTTTTTGTCGGGATGCTTGAAGCCGGTGAATCCGGAGGAAAACTCGCATATGCACTTGATATGGCCGCTGCTTACCTCGAAAAACAGCAGAATCTCAAGCGAAAAGTCAAATCCGCTTTTGCCTATCCGATCGTTGTCTCGGTTATGTGTTTTCTGATCGTTACATACCTCGTAATTTGTGTAGTGCCCGTCTTCTCCAAAATCTATGCGCAACTCGGCGTTGCACTGCCTGGACCGACACAGGCATTGATTAACATCAGTATTATTGCAAAACGATGGTGGTGGCTGATCCTTATTCTTCTCGGCGGAGGCATCCCTCTGGCCCTGAAATGCTCAAAAATTCCTGAAGTCAAAGTCAGAATCGATTCGTTCAAACTCAAAATGCCCGTTTTCGGACCACTGAATCGAATGGTCGCTGTCTCCCAGTTTTGCAGAACATTTGCCATGCTTTCATCTGCAGGCGTTACCTTCCTAAACGCTATCGAGGTCGCTAAACAAGTCGTCAACAACTACGTCTTTTCACAGATCGGTGCGGATTTGCAGAAAAATGTCGAAGCAGGACTGCCCCTTGCCGAGTCCATGGTGAACCATAGGGTTTTTCCTGCTATGATCGTACAGTTGACCGCCGCAGGTGAAGAAGCAGGAATACTACCTGAGATGCTTAACAAGGGAATTGACTTTCTGGATAATGATATCGGACGTACCATCGATTCATTGCTTATTAAGCTCGAACCTGCACTGACCTTGATTATGGGAAGTATTGTTGGTTTTATCCTCATGGGCGTCTATCTGCCAATGTTCGATTATATGAGTCACCTCAAATAAATTATCAAAATCTTATAAGGACTGTCAAAGTCCGGTTCTTTTTGTGTCGATGCCTTAGATATGGTAAATGGCTGTTTGTCAAATTTGGTAGGAAAGGAATAAAAATGACAAAGCTGATTAACAGAAAAGGTTTCACTCTGGTGGAATTGCTGATTGTCGTGCTCATACTCGCAGCACTTGCTGCCGTGGCAATCCCCCGCATCACCGCAAGCGCAGATACCGCAAAGAAAAACGCCTGCGATACAAACGTCGATCTGATTAACACCCAGATTGAAATGTACCGGGCGAACAATAGCTCTGCTCCGGCTACTCTTGCTACTATCACCGGGGACACAGCATACTTTCCTGATGGGCCGCCGGTATGTCCTTATGGAACCGCTTATGCCCTCGGCGCCAACGGCCACGTGACGCCCCATAATCACTAAAATATTGGTCAGAGTATATCTGTGCACAGAGTCAAAAATACATAAGTTCGAAGGACCGCTGCTGTATTCACCGCAGCAGTCCTTCACCCTGGCATTGAAAAAAGATAAGAGCCTGTAACATAACTGGCTTTACAGCCGACCGCAGTAAAAGTTAAGTTTTGTTACAGGCTCTAAATAAACAAAAACCGAAACGCTCATACACTCATATCGGACGTACCATCAATTCATTGCTTGTTAAGCTCGAACCTGCACTGACCATTGTTATAGGAACTATTGTTGGTTTTATCCTCATGGGCGTCTATCTGCCAATGTTCGATTATATGAGTCACCTCAAATAAATTATCAAAATCTTATAAGGACTGTCAAAGTCCGGTTCTTTTTATGTCGATGCTTTACTAGGTAAATGGCTGTTTGTCAAATTTGGTAGGAAAGGAATAAAAAATGACAAAGCTGATTAACAGAAAAGGTTTCACTCTGGTGGAATTGCTGATTGTCGTGCTCATACTCGCGGCACTTGCTGCCGTGGCAATCCCCCGCATCACCGCAAGCGCAGAAACCGCAAAGAAAAATGCCTGCGACACAAACGTCGATCTGATTAACGCCCAGATTGAAATGTACCGGGCGAATAATAGCGCTGCACCCGCTACCCTTGCCACTGTAACCGGGGACACCGCATACTTCCCTGACGGGCCGCCTGTATGTCCTTATGGAATCGCTTATGTCCTCGGCGCCAACGGCCACGTGACGCCCCATAACCATTGAACTACTAGGGCCGTTCCGATAGATCTGTGAGCAGGGTTAAGCGATCCACGAAATCTTAAAAATTGCTGCCCTGTAAACTGCGGATATTTTGTCCTGGCAGGGAATTAATAATGAACGGGAAAAGAAAAGGATTATCGCTTCCGGAACTTCTCCTTGTTGCACTGATTGTGGGAATCATGGCAGCCATTGGCATCGTTGCACTTCAGATTGCAACTGTCAATAAAATGCAGGCTGATTCTGTTGGCAGGCTATTGGCAACCAATCTTCGAATGACAAGGCAGTTTGCCATAACGGATGCCGCCGTCAATGTCCAAGGCTACGCCCTGAAAATGGCAGGTACTACCCACTATTACGGATATCAAATCATAGACTTATCCGACAAGAGCATTGTCGATTCGCAAACAATAGACCCAAAAATAATATGCACAGGAGATTCGATATTTAAATTCGGCCCCTTGGGAAATCTTCTTTCGGGCAGCGGTACACAACTGCAGCTTGTCTCAGGCTCGAAAATATATACCATTACCATTATCTCGGGAACAGGGGCTGTGGAATTCAGTGAGAACTGATTATGTGCACCCTCACCGCGAAATATCCGAAAGGTTTTACTCTCGTTGAAGCCCTTGTGGCGTCAATGCTGCTGCTGCTCGCCCTTGTACCAATTCTAAAAGCCTTGACAAGCACCCACACAGCAGACGCCCGGATCGAGAAAAAAATATGCAGCCTCAATCTGGCCGAGTTCAAACTGGAACAGATTCGTGCCGAATCAATTTATAAATGGCATACTAACTTCAAGGAAAAATCAGTCTCTTTGAGCGGCTCCTACCTCTGCTCCGTAACCGATGAACAGGTCCAGGGAATTCTTTTTGGCAACCTGCGAAGCATCGGTGTCTCCGTCGGCTATGATAGCAACAATAATAAAAAACTCGACAACCCCGAAATCGAAGTAACACTTGACACTTATATTGCAAAAAGATGGTAGAGATTGAGAAATGAAAAATATTTCACAAAAAAACCTCTCCGGCCCCTTTGATAACTACTCGCGAATAATGTGTAAATCAGCAATGAGTCTAGTTGAGATGCTTGTTGCTATGGCAATAATAATGATAGTCTTTGCCGCTGTCATACCGCATATCAGGGCCATTCAGAATAGCTGGGCCTCAAAAAAATATAATTCCGAGGTTATTGAAAATGGCAGAGCTATTGTTGATCATATCCGACAAAATCTTATTCAGGCTTCTTCCATCACCGCTGTCAGCAACCCCCAAACCACTAACGGATTTATCCAGTTTCGTGATTACAACGACATTGAACTGAGATATGACATTAATTCTTCCAACAAATATGTTCAATTTGGCCCGCCGGGCAGCCTCCATGATCTTGGAGGACCGGTAAGCTCCTTGCAGTTTATCTGCTACGATGCGTATGACCTCAAAAAATCCACCACTGTGCCGGGCGAAATAAGAACTGTCAGTATCCTTGCCACAATAACCAATCCTGCCGGACTGAGTCCGGACAGGCAGTTCGTAACACAGGCTTATCTCCGCACCGGAAGTCCGGTCGACACGCTGGAAGGGCCGATTCCAAATATTCCCATCCAGGAAAGTATCGCTTTCCACGGTTACAATGCGGTTCTTGACTCATATCACTCGCAAAGCGACCCCTATGATCCTGTCCGGGCAGGCAGCGAAGTAATTATTTCTGTAAACAGCAAAAGCTCCAGCAGAATCCTGGTCTACTCCGGCGCCACTGTAAATGGCGATGCCTATGTCGGGCCGGGCGGTGACCCCGACACAGGCATTCGAACCTTTGCCGGCGGCCAGATAACAGGATTAAAAGGCGCTCTGGAAGGAGAAATTGATATCCCCGTAATATCACCCCCGGATAGACCGCCGTTCAACCAGCAAGACGAAGGACACCTTATTGTCTCGGGAAGCAGCACATATACTATAGATTCTGATAGACATTTTAACCAGGTGGAAGTGAAAAACAGCTCAAAACTGGTTATTGATGGCAACAACGTCGTCGTTGTAAAAGGGAAATTTGAGCTTGACCACGATGCCGAGCTGATAATACTGCCCGATTCGAGCCTCACTCTTTATCTGGGAAATAAGGCAACCATTATTGAAGGCAAACTGAATGCCTCGACAAAAAAACCCTCGAAATTGCACATGATTGTGGTTGGAATTCAGATGCGGTGGACCATGAGTAACAAGGCTGAAGTGCATGCCGTCCTCCAGAATCCCACAGGTTCTGTCTTTATAGAAGACGCCAGGCCTTTCTTCGGCGTAATTTGTGCAAAGCAGCTCGATAGCACAGGACCCATTCATGTAGACATGGACTCCGCTTTCAGTGGTTCCACTGGTTACGTCATCCCGCCGATTCTGCCCTGATAAAGGCATGTCATGCAAAAATCCGCCGCCATGCATCTGCCATTCCAACCGGTCGCCGCGCACATCTGCCGGAGACAGAAGCTTTCACTTTATAGGACTTGCCGTGATCGAAAAATCGTAGCGCTATCTTAAAATCATCCCGTCCAATAAAAACACCAGCCTGGCCTTCTTTAAGCCTTATTGCACCTGTTGGTATCATCTTGAAATCTGTGATTTACAAAACCGGTTTTTTCCTAACTGACCGGTACTTTTGGACGATATGAAAAGGGACTCATTGATTTGATCCGTCCTTGGTTTGAGATTGATAAGGATTCTGTGATGTGTCGTTGCGGAACACAACCGAATAAGTTACACAAAAAAGCATCTGTGCTCGTTATAACCGTCTTTGTTATAGCACTTCTCTCGACGGTCATAATGGGTATGCTGCGAATGACAGCACAGGAAATCCAGATCGCGCAGAATCGAATTTACGCTGCACAGGCTCTTGCTCTTGCTGAAGCCGGCTTGAACCAGGCTCTTGCCGAAATCCGCTTGAATAAATCGTGGTATACCTCTACCGTACTCCAGGAACTTGACGACATCATCAGCTACCAATATGATGATTTTGTCCGGATCGTGGATCGAACCCTGGGCAACGGTTCTTATCAAATCTACAGCGATGGCCAGGATCATCTGCTGATAACCGCCCGTACCACCTTATGGCAGAACTACACCGCTTCTATTGAAGCCGAATTGACAATAGGTGATGAATTTCCCTTCATAATCAGAATTGATAGTTACAAGGTGAATAAATAATGTTGCAAAAAGCGATAAATCGACTCCTCACTGGTCCCACCGCTCTTGGGATAGACATCTCCAATGGACGGATAAACCTTGCACTGCTCGGCCAAACCCGAACACGAATTATGCTTATGGGCTCGGCTCAGGCCCCTGTCCCCCAGGGCGTGATTGCCAACGGCGATGTTAAAGATTATGCGGCCCTTACTAAGGCCGTCAGAGACCTCATGAAAAAAAACAAAATCAACTCCGGCAAAATCGCTATCTCGCTGGTTGCACAACCTTCACTCGTGCAGATAATGAATATCCCTAAGCAGGGACCTGTCAATACCAGAAAGTATCTTCAAAATGAGCTAAAGCATTGCCCACTTTTGCCGGGGAAAAATGTATTTTTTGATTATTGCGGCATCCCCCCCTTGGGAGCGAAAAAAGAAAATCGTGCCTTTGTTGTCGCCGCTGAACACAAAAAGGTCAATGATATGGGCATGGCTCTTGCCAAGGTCAGGATCAACATAGAGGCGATAGAACCTGCCTCTATTGCAGCTGCAAGAGCTATTTACGCCTCCAAAATCGATAAAGAATTCGACAATAATATTCTGCTCTGTACTTTCAGCGATAATATCCTCAACATGTGTGTTTTCAGACACGGAGGCCTGGATTTCATCAGATCAAGAGACATCGGTTCCGCATCCCTTGATTCCCCTGAATCCATCGCCTCTTTTACGGATGAAGTGAACGCTATTGCCGAGTTTTATCGTGCCGAAGTATCCGAAAGCTCCTGTAAATGGGAAGTTATTGTCAGTCTTGAGCAGACTTCACAGTCTGATTCGCACCTCCTGGAAAAACTTCAGTTCATGCTCAAAGATTTCATGATTACTCTTAATACGCCTCAAAATCGTCTTGAAGGTACTCAGATAGCTTCTGAAAAAAAAGCCTCAGATGTGTCCCTCGCAGCGATCGGTCTTGCCCTCAAGTTGCTCACGACTACCGGACCAAAAGTCAAAATAGACCTCCTCCCTGCCCAGGTGCTCGAAGTAAATTCCACAAAAAAGTTGGTTCTTGTCGCTGCTAATATTGTTACCACTCTTATTCTCATCATGATCCTTGCTATAGGCATGACAAATGTAAAAGTCCACAAAACCGAGCTGGCTTTGAAAGAACTTGCAAATGACAAATCCTCCAATGAGACACAGGCTTTGATCAAGGAACGTGAAAAAATCGCCCGGCTGGCACAGTTTCACAATCAAAAACTTGATAGTATAAATGCTGTCGTGCCGCAAAGCAAGGAACCCGACTGGTCCGAAATGTTGATCGAAATCCGCCACAGAACACCGCAGTTTCTGCGCATCGCGGAACTTGTCTGTGAAGAAAAAGCAAAATTGATGTTGTTTGGGCAGGCTCTTTCCTATGAAGATGTATATCGCTTTGTCGAGGCACTGGGCGGATCACCGCTCATAGAATCAGCCACGCTCGTCGGTACCGAAAAGGACTCCAAATACACCAATACCGTTTTGTATTCCATTGAACTCGCTCTAAAAGGATCACAGTCATGATTGTTGAGACCGTCACAAAGGCCAGCCGACATGCGAGAATAGGTATAGCTGTTGCTGTTGTTGTTCTTATTAGCGCCGCCATGTATAACTGGCTCGTTGTGCCCCATACCGCCTATCTGCACGCTGCCAGAAACTATCAGAATACTATGAACCAGATGGCTACGAAAACAGGCGTTATAAGGAAAAGCCTGGCCTTGAAAAGACAGGAGCTTGAAGAGCTCAAACAGGCTCTTGCCGAGAAAACCGGCATGATTTTCAGCCCATCGCAGGCTAAACAATTTTTCGCCGGTATTGAAACAATTGCCGGCCAATGCAGCTGTCAGATTGTATCAATAAATTTTCTTGTTAAAGAAGCTCCGCTAAACTCTCAGGAGGCACAACTTCCCCCTGAAGTCACCAGCCAGAGTGTAATAGTCAAATTTGTCGCTAATTATAGTGATATTATGTTATTTGTCAAAAACATTACCACAAGACCGCAAAAAGTCTCTGTCGATTACTTGAAAATTGAATCAGACACTGAAAGTTCCATACTTCTTAATTGTGAGGCCATATTTACCGTCTACACAGCAGTTCAAAAAGGAGAACAGCTCCAATGAACAAATCAATATACGTGAAAATGCTCTTGTGTATTCTGCTGCTTGGCCTGTTTGAAGGCCCCATAATCGCACAGACGGATCCCAATATGGCTCAGCAGGCCGGCACACCGGGTCTTGGTCGAGAGGACCCCTTCGGCAGTATAGTGATAAAATCGCCCCTCAAATCTGTTACAGAACAGACCCCCCTTGTTTCCACTGATATCGCAGAGCTGAAACCCGAGCTGTCCGTTGAAACTGTCATGCTCAAATTCCTCAAAGCCGAGAATGTCAAATCTGCTGTCGAAAATATGTCCGGCGAATACGGAACAATCGCGACAGACGAAAATACAAACTCACTGATCGTTTGTGACACGCAGGAAAAACTCGCTAAAATTATTGCCGCTGTCAGAAAAGCCGATCAGACCCCCAGACAAATTCTGATAGAAGTTGTTATCGCCGACGTGAAGTTGACCGATGATACCGAAATTGGAGTAAACTGGAACAGATTTTTCAATGCCGATACAACTCATTTTGCCAAACAGCACCTCCTGAATACCTTTTCTACTTCCACCGCGGCAACCGCAGGCATCGATTTCGGGTTAATCCGCAACGATCTGGCGTTGACTATACATGCACTCCAGGAAACACAGGATGTTGAAATTATCGCCAGCCCCCGGGTCCTGGTCCTCAGCGGGTCATCTGCTCGCATAAAAACTATAGAAGAGATACCATATACCGAAACCAGTTCGACATCAGAAGGAGGAACTTTGACCTCCACTGAGTTCAAGGAAGTCGGCGTTACTCTCGAGGTCTCAGCTACCGTCATGGACAATGAAGACAGGATTATGCTTACCATTAAGCCCAAACAAAGCGCCAAGGTAGGCGATTCAATAGTTGGCGATGTCCCCATTGTTGACACCCGCGAAGCTGAGACAACCCTGCTTATGGAGGATGGACAGGTCGTGCTGATCGGCGGCCTTCGGAAAAAGGAAACTACAATTTCCAGGGATCAGGTGCCCCTTCTCGGCGATCTTCCGCTTCTCGGCTTCCTGTTTTCCAAGGATACAAAAGAAACGAAAAACACTGAGCTGCTGGTTTTCCTTTCTCCCCATATTGACAAAGGTGAAACCCTTTCTGATGATCAACTGGAAAAATTCAACGAGCTTCGAAACAAGCCCCTCCTGAAAATGCCTGAGTATGACTTCCTCCGTCGCAAAAAAGAACAGCAGAAATAACCGCTCCCTCCGTATCAGATCCGTTCGCTTGAATAAAAACAGCAGTTCACACCACTGTGTACTTCGAATCTATGGCCGCTTCTGCTCATCTTCAAGAGCAATCCATGGCGGCCAACTGTGCTTTTTACTTCCACATTCCGGACACGTCCAGTTATCATGTAGCTCTTCAAAAGCAATACCTGGTTCCGTCCCTCGGTCTGGCCGGCCCACTTCGGGGTCATAAACATAACCGCAGCTCTGACATTTGTATTTGTGCTTAACCATCCCGGCAATCTCATGAAGAATAACTATATTATCTTATCGGCAAATTCCGACGGATAATTTAATTCTATGGCCGCCTCGCCATATTATTATGACACCATTCATCTACTGTCGCCCAAAACATCATGAATCAAAAAGCTAAATCTGGCATAAATGGGTAGCATAAGCCCTCTATTCCAGTGCGCGAAAAAAAGCCAGATTCTAAATACGCATAAGAATCTGGCTTCGGAGGAGGGTGATGAAAGCAAAAAGTTCATATCTTACATTATTACTATCGGACCGCCACCCGGCCCCCTTTAATTTTTAGATACACTATTCAAATACTTTTTGTTCGTAAAGCAAGTAAAAGTTCAGAAAAAAACTGATTTTTTTTCTTTTTACCCCTCAGCCTGACTCTTTCAATGCCTATTGTCCATTTAACGCTTGATTTATCACGCTATTTGGCTATTTTTATAGGCGGATTATTACTTTTCACAAAGGATACTGCCATGGGCCGTAAGATTACCCTCAATGACTTGAACCTTGCAAAGCACCAGGCAAGGCCTTTCGCCGCCGTAACCTGCTATGACTACACAACCGCTGCTCTCATCGCCGAAACCGCAATAGAGGTAATTATTGTCGGCGACTCTGCCGCACAGATTATGCTTGGCTACGATTCTACCCTACCTGCGAAAATGGACTTCATGGTCACAATCACCGCCGCCGTCCGAAAGGCCGCCCCAGACATCTTTTTAATAGCCGACATGCCTTTCCTGTCATACCAGATCGACAAAAAACAGGCTATTCGTAATGCCGGCCGCTTCATTGTACAAGCGGGCGCCGACCAGGTCAAAATCGAGGCCTCCCATGCACAGATCAATACTGTTAAAGCCGTCAGCGACGCCGGCATATCCGTCATGGCTCATCTGGGAATGAGGCCTCAAAGCGTCAGCAGACTCGGCAAAGAAGCTTTGATGGCAAAAGGAAGTACCGTTGAAACCGCTGTGGAAATGATTGACCTGGCCGAAAAAATGCAGGACCACGGTGCCTCCGCACTGTTGCTCGAGGGAACCGCACGCGAAGTGGCGAAGGTTATTACTCAGCACGCCGCCCTCCCTGTGCTCGGCTGTGGTTCCGGACCGGACTGCGACGGCCAGGTGTTGGTTATTACCGACATACTCGGACTAAGCCGTACAGCTAAACCAAAATTCAGCAAAACCTATGCCGACCTGGCTTCCGAAGTCGTAAAAGCCGTCGAATCCTACACCGCAGAAGTTAAAAGCCGCGCCTTCCCCGACGATCAGCATTGCTATCACATCCTCAAGGACCAGCGGGAACAGTTCGAAAAAATCTTTCCACACCGAAAATAGCTCTCTGGCGGGCAGTTACTATGGCTGATGCACAAACCGACACGAAAACAGCCGTTCAGAAAAACGATCCTGTTCGACCTGCAATTATTCTTGATTCCGCAACTCTGCGAACAAGCACCATTTTTCTCGAACATTTCCTTGCCGGGATGACAACACAGGCTTATGTGCCGGTAGTTGTCTGTCCGCCTGATGCCGATACCTCCTGTATTCCAAGTCCCCCTGCAAGTATCATATATTATCCTGCTATTAAACTGCCCTTGCTATGGACTGCTTACAATCGCAAAAGGCTTTTTGACGACCTGCTTAAACAGAAACCGACAATTCTCCACTGCATCGGTACAACCCATGTAAACCTCACCGCCAAACTTGCACAGCGAATGGACTTGCCCTATCTGCTTATGATCGAATCTCTCCCGAAATCCTTTATCCCCTTTTCTGTTTCTCCAGCCCGCTGTGCTGCGATCCTCAGCCCTGTAGCTCGGACTGTTACCGCCCTCCGCAAAAAGTTCCCTGCTCTTGCGGAACGTGTTAGTCACCTCAGGCTCGGCACGTTCATCGAAGATACATGTGCATGCTTCGAATCTTTATCACGCATCCCGGGAATCGTAATGGCAGGCCCCCTCATATCCGCCGCAGATTTCGAACAGGTACTAAAGGCTGTGAAGCATCTGGCTATCGAGGCAAACGAGTTCGTACTTGCTGTCATTGGCTCCGGCCCCGCGCAAAGCCAGATTCGAAAAATCGTAAAAACTCTCGGCCTGACTCACATTGTCAGTATGCTGGATAATGTTCGCTCAATAAGGTCGGTCTTCGCCGGAGCTGATATTTTTATACAGCCCGGACCCATAAGAACCTTTAATGCCTGTCTCCTGGAAGCCATGAGCGTTGGTATGGCAATTGCCGCTAACAGGAACGTCGAAGATGAGCTTCTCATCGATGACCTGACCGTTGTTCGCTTTGACTGTGATGATGAGCTCAGCATCTATGCAGCCCTGCAGAAGCTGCTTAACCAGCGGGAATTTGCCCGCAACCTTGCCTTGAACAGCCAGGCCGAACTCCGAAAAGCTCACACCGTTACTCAGATGATAGATTCCATCATCCGGACATATCAAAAATCTCAGGACTGGATCCGCTGACTATGGGCTGAATCGGTCCGCCTGAAAAATGCTTACCCCACTCACAGCAGTCCGTACACCTCCAGCACTTTTCTCAGTATTGCCCGCTTGCTCTCTTCAAGAGGAACCAGCGGCAGACGCATCTCATCAGAAGCCATGTTTAACATCGACATCGCTGCCTTAATTGGTATCGGGTTCGTCGCCAGGCCCAGCATATTCTTGCTCAATGGAAACAGCTTTTCATGCCACTTTCTCGCCGAGACAAAATCACCTGCAAGGATCAGATCGGTCATTGCCTTCACATCCGCAGGCACAATGTTCGCAACCACACTTATCACCCCCTGCCCTCCAACAGAGGCTATCGGAAGTGTCAGTGAATCGTCGCCCGAAAGGATCGTCAGATCACACCGCGATGCGATCTCACTTGCCATGTCCAGGCTTCCCGTCGCCTCCTTGATCGCCACAACATTTTCAAGTTCCGCCAGCCTTTCAATAGTCTCCGGCACAAGCCCCTGACCCCCGCATCTTCCGGGAATATTATAAAGAACCATCGGCAGGTCAACTTCTTCCGCTATTGCCTTGAAATGCTGGAAAAAACCTTCCTGTGTCGGCTTGTTGTAATATGGGCATACCTGCAGCGTTGCGTCTGCACCCACCCGCTTGGCAAATGCTGTCAAATCAATAGCTTCTGCCGTACTGTTGGAACCCGTCCCGGCAATAACGGGTTTTTTACCGCCTGTTGCCTTGACTACACGCTCGATAACAAGACGATGCTCCTCGTGCGTTAGTGTCGGAGACTCGCCGGTCGTACCCACCGGCACCAGCGCATCGGTCCCGCTTTCAAGATGAAAATCAACCAGCTCTTCCAGCGTTCGGAAATCAACCTTCCCGTCCTGAAAAGGCGTTATCAACGCTACCATGGCTCCCTGATACATTTGTACCTCCTGTCCATGAGTGTATAAGCCTTTGAATACATCCTTGGTCTGAGTCTTAACCCAGTATTCTCAGATACTCTTTTACTGTCTGCTCAAGCCCCATATAAAGCGACTCGGATATGAGCGCATGCCCGATCGATACTTCAAGAAGGTTAGGCACCGAGCTGCAGAATTTCCCCAGGTTCTCAAGGTTCAAATCATGACCTGCATTCAAACCCATGCCCGATCGCTCCGCCTCCTCAGCCGACTTTACGTATCTGCTTAAAACTTCTTCCAGCCCTTCACCCGTTCGAAAAGCCCTTGCATAAGGCTCTGTATATAATTCGATTCGGTCTGCTCCGACTGATTTCGCCAGCTGAACAGTAGGGGGGTTGGCGTCCATAAACACACTTACTCGAATCCCAAGCCCTTTCAGCTCATCCACAATCAGCCTCAGACGCTTCCCATCCTTTCTCAGGTCCCATCCGTGATCCGAGGTGTTCGCCCCCGGCGCATCCGGAACCAGCGTCGCCTGGTCGGGTTTAACCTCTCGCACAACTTCCATGTATCTGCCCGTGAACGGATTACCCTCAATATTAAACTCCACGCTTAGCATTGCTGCCAGTTCATAAACATCCGAATATCTTGTATGCCTCTCATCTGGACGCGGATGAACCGTCACACCATATGCCCCTGCCCGGATAACCGCCTTAGCTGCCTCTATAACATTGGGTATCCCGACGTCTCGCTGATTCCGAAGCAGCGCAACTTTATTCAGATTGACACTCAGTTTCGTCATTGCTTCGTTACCGTCTTTCCGGGAATATACACTTGAGAACCGACAATTGCTGATTATACCGCCCCACGTCCTTTCATCAAGTAAAAACGTTCATTTTTGTCCCCCGACAAAGCCGCTTGCCAAATCCCTCACCTTAATTTACCATATTGCCGATGGAACTGGCTGACTCTACCGCGATTATAACCGGCTCTACCGGGAAACTCGGCTCGGCAATCACTCTTGCCCTTGCCCGCAAAGGATGCCGCTGTATCTGTCATTATAATACCAACAGCAAATATGCCCGCCAACTGACCAGCCAAATAAACTCCCTCGGACAAAAGGCATTTGCCGTTCAGGCCGACTTGACCGATCCTCACAGGATAGAAAGCCTCTTTGACGATTCAACCCCTGCCAAAAATGCGAATATCCTGATAAACTCCGCCGCAATCTTCCTCAGACAGCCTGTAGCTGATGTTCAGTACCAGGATACCCAAAAACTCATCAGTCTCAATTTGATCGCGCCAATCCTCCTGTCCAGCCGTTTTGCTCGTAACGTCGAATGCAATTTTCCCGATGCGGAAAAACCTGTCGCGAAAATTATCAATCTTGCTGACATCGCTGCCATCCGCCCCTGGCCCGATTATCCTGCGTACTGCAGCTCAAAAGCCGGCCTTATCGCCGCAACTAGGGCTCTTGCAAAAGCCCTCGCGCCCCGCATGACTGTAAACGCTGTTGCTCCCGGCATCGTATCCTGGCCCGAAAACTTTTCAGATCAGCAAAAACAAAGGCAGATAGAAATGACGCCTGCCGGGCGAACCGCTGCCGTTGAGGAAATAACCTCCACCGTTTTATTCCTGCTTCACAATGACTATATTACAGGCCAGGTCATCGCCGTCGATGGCGGCCGCGCTATTTAGAAAGGTACAAAACATGCGCCTGGGCTGGGCTAATAGAATTACTATTGTGCGAATCCTGCTCATACCCGTATTCGTCATATTTATGCTTAAGATTAACCATCACGACCCCTCGTTTGCAAAATCCATGCGATACGCTGCCCTGGTAACCTTTCTTTTCATGGTTGCCAGCGATATACTCGATGGCTATGTCGCCAGAAAAAACCGCCAGATAACCAGCCTTGGATCTTTCCTCGACCCCATGGCAGACAAGCTCCTGATGACATGTGCCTGTCTGCTGCTCGCCTCAGGCAGAACCGCTGTAAAAGGCTTTGAACTGCCGCCTACCGTTGTCGTACTTATTATCGGCAAGGACTTCTTTCTTATGTTAGGTTTCACAATTGTGTTTCTGATGACCGCCCAGGCCAGAATTGTGCCTGTAGTCGTTGGAAAGCTCGCATGTACACTTCAGTTGTCAATGGTTGCCGCTATCCTCCTGGCGCCGGAATTTTCGACAGTTCTGCCGGGCTGGATATGGCTCCTCCGAACCCTCTGGTGGTCCGCCGCCGCAACCGCAATTCTGGCAACCATTATTTACATCCGTAACGGAAACAGGTATATTGAAGAGTTTGAAGAGCAGACGACCGGAATCGGGCACAATTGTTGATCAATACGGGACTGGTGAATGTCTTTTAGCGAAATATCCGAAATGCTTGATGAGCTCCGCGCCGGCAGAATGATCGTTCTCGTCGACGATGAAGACCGCGAAAACGAAGGCGATCTGCTCTGCGCCGCCGAAAAAGTAACACCTGAAATTATTAATTTCATGGCAAAATTTGGCCGTGGCCTTATCTGCCTGCCTCTCACCGCTGAAAAATGTGATACCCTCGGCCTGCATCCGCAGACTACCGAAAACACCGCGAAACTCCAGACCGCCTTCACCGTCAGCATTGATGCTGCCAATGCAATAACCACCGGAATATCAGCCGCCGATCGCGCAAAGACCATCCTCACCGCTATTGCCGACGACGCCAGGCCCTCACATCTCGTCCGCCCAGGCCACATCTTTCCTCTCCGCGCCGTCAACGGCGGCGTCCTTGTGCGCGCAGGACAAACAGAAGGCGCTGTCGATCTTGCCAGGCTGGCCGGCCTAAAACCCGCCGGAATTATCTGTGAAATCATGAACGATGACGGCTCCATGGCAAGACTTCCCCAGCTCATTGACTTCTGCAAACTCCACAACCTCAAAATCACCTCCATCGCAAAGATAATTGAATTTCGTTTCCAGCGGGAACAGCAGGTAAAACGCATCCAGTCGGTCAGGCTGCCGACCGATTACGGCCAGTTCACGCTGATCGGCTACAAAACTCAAACCAGCACCGAACCCCACCTCGCTCTGTGTAAGGGAGGCGTCGGCGATCTCGATGAAAACGCAAAACCCGTTGAGCACAGCGACCCCGTCCTGGTCCGAGTCCATTCAGAATGTATGACCGGAGACTTGTTTCACTCCCAGCGATGTGAATGCGGCTATCAGCTCATTACCGCTATGAAAATGATCGAAAAGCAGGGAAAAGGCGCCCTCATATATCTTCGCCAGGAAGGAAGAGGAATCGGGCTTGAAAATAAGCTGCACGCATACAAACTGCAGGAACAGGGCCTCGATACCGTTCAGGCAAACCTCCGTCTCGGCTTCATGGCGGACAAACGCGATTACGGCATCGGCGCACAGATATGCCGCGATCTGGGCCTGAGGAATATCCGTATACTTACAAACAACCCCAAGAAAATCTCACGCCTCGAGGTCTATGGAATAAAAATCGTCGAGCAGATCCCCCTTAAAGCTGTGCCTGGCAAACACAATGTGGATTATCTGCGCACAAAAAAACGCTGCTTCGGACACATACTTGATGAGGATATATAGAAAAGATGAATAACAAATCCCTCAAAATCTCTGCATTTTTGTCATGCGTACTTTTACTTTTTATCGTCGCATGTGAGCCTCAGTCCCCTCAGCCCGTCACTCCCCCCGCAAAGCCTCTCGGTAATCACTGTGTATTCACACCCGCCGTCATCAAAATCACTCAGCTCAGCAATTTTAGTTACACACCCCAATCACCACAGGATGACAGACTGATAGTCTACATCGAGCTTCTCGATGAATTCGGCTCACAAATAAAATCCCCCGCAATATTCCGGTTCGAACTCTATCATCACATGCTGCGCTCCGCCGAGCCGAGGGGCAAAAGAGTCAATATCTGGCCCGACATAGATCTTACCGGCCCAGCCGAAAATAACAAATATTGGCACAATCCATTCAGGAGCTATTACTTTGATCTGCCTCTCCCGATCTCGTTGACCGAAAAAAACTCATACGTTCTCCACGCAACCTGCCTCACCCCCGTTGGTCGCCGGCTCGTAACGACCGCAATCCTTGCGTACAAATAAAAAAAAAGCCCCGCTCTCTTTGACGGGGCCTTCTTTATCACGTTTATCAAGATGCAGGATTCCTATTCCCAGTCGATCTTTTCCGTCGCGCTGATCAACTTCTCGAAACGCTCCTTAATCTGCGTTTCCTTGTCGCCCTTCATCTTCTCAAGCTCACCTTTACGCTGCTCAACTTCCTTTTTCAGCTTCTCAAGTTTGGACTGAAGGTCCTCATACTGAAGCTGCTTCTTCTTGATTATCAGATCGAAACGTTTTCCGATCACCGTCTTCAGCTCTGCTTTGAGCTTTTCCGCTTCTGCCTGGTCCTCAGTCCCGCGAATCTGCTTTACAAGCTCATTCCGCTGCCGCTTTAGCTGCAGGTCTTCTTTGAGCACCGTTGCCAGTTCCGGATTATCTTTCGATGCCTGCATTATCCGCCTGTATTGCCTCTGCATCAATCTCAGCCGCCGCTCATACATCTCCGGATTGTCCTTCTTTAGTTGTTCCAGTTCTGCCGCCTTTTCCGGTTCATTCTCCTTAAGCCACATGAGCAGCCCCGCATCTTCAGGACCACCCATCCGTCCGCCGGGTTCACCCCGACGCCCGGGCCCCATCATCCCAGGCCCCATAGGTCCAGGCCTGAGTCCGGGACCTGGCCCCATCATAGGACTCATCATACCGGGCATATTACCTTCACCGACATCTTTAGGCCTGCGACGTTTGCCTCTGCCTTCATCCCCGAACATATCACGCATCGTTACCCGAAGCTGCTTGCGGAATTCCTCCGGGTTCTCAGCTCGAAGTTTCTCAAGCTCTGCTGCTCGCTCAGGATTCTCCGCTGCTACCCGCTGAAGCATATGCGAAAACCTTTCTTCCGGGATAGGCCCTTGACCTCTGCCGCTTCCGCCTTTCTGCTCAGCCTCTGCAAAAACCCACAAACTACTCAAAAACACAATCAAACCTGCTGCTGCCAATGTCCTGTAAACCGCCTTCATTGTGCTACCCTTTCCAAAAATTCTCCTGAACTTCTATTAACTCCAGTTCTATATCCACAAGCGCATCACCATTGCTGCCTTCAGATTCTCCAAGACAGATCGCTCTCATACTGCGCTCGATTTCTTCCATCTCTGCCGCCAGCGTCGATAATTCCGCATCATCCGCCATCAGGTCCTCACTCTCCCACACCGTATCAGGTACCCTCAGCCTCGCAGTTTCTTCGCTGCCAAGTCCTTCGAAAAACAAAACCCCTATCCATACCGCCGCCACAGTAACCGCTATCGCCGCTGCTGCCTCATAAACCCGCACCCTGACGCTTTTCGCCCTCCGCAGCTTAAGCCCCTCCGCGACGTCTGCTTTAATCTGCTTTACCAGCTCCTCATCAGGCTCAGGCCCTGCGTATGAACGCATTATCTCATCGCCCGCGCGAATCTCCCGTAAAACCTCGTCGCTTTCGCCAGGCCGGTAAAACCTCCGTAAAAGTTCTTCCAGATTTTCTTCAACTTTACCCTGCATCATTCTTGCTCCATTAGTTCTCTTAGCTTCCTGAGACCCCGATGCACCTTCGAAAGAACCGTCCCGATGGGTAAACCCCGAGCCTCTCCCATCTCCCGGAAGCTCATGCCTGAATAAAACCGCAGAACTATCAACTCCCTTGTTTCCTCATCGAGCCTCATCAGCTTTTCTCCAACTTCGTCAGCATCCGCATCCTTAGCTCTATCCTCACCCCGCCGCTCCGCCGCAAAATCCCTCGCTGCCTCCGCCAACTGCTGCCTCCGCCGCTTCATTCGAAGCCAGTCATGGAAAATGTTCGATGCTGTCACAAATATCCACTTTTCAAAGCTCCCGCCGCGGTAGCTGCCGATCTTCTCGACCACCCTCATAAACAACTCACTCAGCAGCTCATCACTCACATCGCGATCACCGCTCAGCCGGCAGAAATACCCATAACAAGGCCCTGCAAACATATCTATCAGCCGTGAAAATGACTCATTGCAACCCGCCTTACACCCGGCAACCACCTGTTTTAACTCATCAGGGCTTGTCATCTCTTCACTTTCTACCATTAAAGACGTTCCCACCCGTCATTTTATTGCAGCTTCTCCCCACAATCCGCAGCCATGACCGTATCACTCTATCTTGTATTGAAGCCCCACATCAAACCTCCCGCCGCACTTCGGACACACCAACAGCCACTTCAGATGACCATTGTCCATCGTCTTCCTGAAAAAGCTGTGAAATCCCCGGTCGTACCCGCACTGTGGACACCTGCCGAATTCGTCCTCAATCGTAACATACTCAACCTTTTCTTCATCCTTACCCATTTTCCCACCTCAAAAAAAATAGTATCCATAACTTATACCAAATCCCCCCTCGCCCGGCAAAACCAATCTTCCCCCCAAAGTTAGCCCCAGGACTTGTTCCGGGGGTTTCTTCTTATCGTTACCTCGCCGGCTTTCTTCTTTGCTCCCAAAATACAACAACTACCCATATTTCCCCTTGCTTACCAGACAAAAAGTTGTATAATAATATCCGGTTTTAGGATAGCGGAGGCAGTGAGAGATATGAGACCACTTCTCGGGGTTAGGTTTTCCGAACAATCTTTTTTCAGCAATATTACAGTGCGCAGCCAAAAATATTAACCTTTTTCTGAGGAGATAGAGAGATGAGAAATAGAGCAATTCTTGTGGTGGTCGTAGCAATTTTATTGTTTGTTTCAACAATTACGACTTTTGCTACAGTAAGTTTTCAAGGCTTAGGTCATTTGCGGGAAAACAGTAACAGTTATGGCGATGATCTTTCTTCGGATGGTTCTGTCGTAGTGGGATGTAGCGCTCTTACATCAGAGTATGAAGCTTTTTTGTGGACATCTTCAGGGGGCATGCAAGGATTAGGCGATTTGGCAGGTGGTCCTTTTTATAGTAAAGCGCTTGATGTATCAGGAGATGGAACCGTTATAGTTGGAGAAAGCAAAACCGACTACGGAGTTGAAGCGTTTAAATGGACGTCATCTGGAGGTATGGATAGGCTTTTGCCAGAAACGGGTTCTCAAAGCACAGCTAAAGCTATTTCAGGCAATGGCCAAGTTGTAGTTGGTTGGTCTTATTCTGTAAATTATGGATATGAAATTTTTCATTGGACTGAATCTGGGGGAATGGTTGGTTTAGGAGACTTACCAGGAGGAAAAACTGAAAGCTCTGTTTGGGATATTTCATTTGATGGTTCAGTTATTGTAGGTTCGTCAGAATCTGCGTTCGGCAGAGAAGCATTTCGTTGGACATCATCCCAAGGAATAGAGGGCTTAGGTTTCTTGGAAGGAAACGGGCTTTACAGCGAAGCCAGAGGTATTTCAGGTAACGGATTGGTGATAGTTGGAAGCAGTGGAAGCTCAGAAAACGAATCAGGTGGAGAAGCATTCCGATGGACTGCTTCACAAGGAATGCAAGGTTTAGGTATGCTTCCAGGTATGAACTATAGTAGAGCTCTTGCTGGATCGTTCGATGGTTCTTTTATAGGTGGTGAGTGCAAAAACATTGTTTCTTCGGTTACATTAGAAGCAGAAGCATTTATTTGGGATAAAGACAACGGTATGCAGAATCTCAAATATGTACTTGAAAACAATTATGGGCTTGACTTAACTGGGTGGAATTTACGCTATGTTCAGGGGATTTCTCCAGATGGGCTCAAAATCGTTGGTACCGGAATAAATCCTGATGGGTTTAAGGAAGCTTATCTCGTAACTATTCCCGAACCTGCCACGCTTTTACTGCTCGGCCTCGGTGCGGTGATGGTGAGAAGAAAACGCTAAGCCTTTTCATGCCGTTAGACAATTAGGAGAAATTATATGAATAAGGAAAAATGGGAAAGACATTACAAAAACTTGGGCATAGACCCTTCCAGAATATGTAGTGATGGGATTTTCGATGATGGAGAGTGGAAAAATGCAAACAAAAAAATATTATTTATTATGAAGGAAGTAAATAGTTCGAAAGGAGGCTGGGATTTAAAAACGCTCTTTGAAAATGGGCCTAAATATCAGATGTGGCATACTATATCAAGATGGGCAGGGGGAATATTAAATAATTTTCCGAAATTTGAGGATATTGATAAATGGTCAGCAAAAAAAGCAAATATCAAGAAAATAGCCTCAATTAATTTGAAAAAGACGAGCGGCGGGCCATCTTCTGATATGAGCATTATTAACGCTTATGCTCATATGGATAAAGAATTACTTTTAGAACAAATTGATGAAATTAAACCAGAAATTATTGTTGCATGTGGGACTTTTGATAGTGTTATTTGGTTGCTTGATTTGAAAAAAGTAAAACCTGACAAGCCTTATGAATGTCCAGTTTTTGAGGAGACGAGAAACATATGGGTTATCCCTTGGATACATCCCGGAAGAGTGAATAACAAGGATACATACAATGAACTCAAAAAATTATTTTCGACTATAGCAGGATAAATGACAATGAGTCGAATATATTCATTTGCAGTTTTTATAAGCATTTTTTTGCTTTTGTCTTTCGGGATGAATTTTTACGTCTTTGCAAGGCTCTTTGGTTTATTCAAATTAAAAAAAGATTTCCTTTTTTGGGCTGTCCTAATTATCTGTACCACCTCTTTAATCGGCGCCTCAATCTTCCAGTCTTTTACCGGCAATATTATCAGCAGAATTATATATACACTGGCTGCCGGCTGGTATGGTATTCTTTGGCTGTTATTTTCTGCTCTGATTGTTTATGAAATTCTAAGACCTTTTATAAAAATCAATTCTTCTGTTGCGGGTGCTCTTATCATAATAGTTGTTGCGCTTCTCACCATATATTCGATAATCAATGCTCAGTTGGTGCGTATTAAAAATCTTAAAATTCCAGGCCCGATAGATGCGAATATCGTCCAGCTGTCCGACATCCATATAGGCTCCGTAAGTGTGAATTTCCTAAAAAGAATACTTGACAAAACAAATGCCCTTAATCCGGACCTTGTGCTTATTACAGGCGATCTTGTTGATAATTATAACGCAGACACTCAAAAAGCTATTGCCCTGTTAAAAAATCTCAAAGCCCCCGTTTTGTTTGTTACAGGCAACCATGAAAAATATGTGGGTCCTGCCAGAATCACAAAATTGCTCACAGCGGCAAATGTTAACGTCCTTAATAATCAACTGGCAGATTTCAGCCAAATACAGGTTCTGGGAATTGATTACAACGATAACGAAAAGGATTTAGAGCATATCATAGAAAAATTGAATATAGATAAATCAAAATTTTGCATATTAATGTCCCACCGCCCCGTGGAATTAAAAACACCGACAGGAATTGATTTGGCCCTTACCGGCCATACCCATGCCGGCCAGATTTTCCCTTTTAATTACATAGTTGGTTTATTCTACCTCTATACATCAGGCCTTCACAAACAAAATAACACTTATATTTATGGAACACCGGGCACGGGAACATGGGGCCCAAGAATGAGACTTGGCTCAAGAAGCGAAATAGTCCTGATCAAAATCAGAAAAAAACTTTAGAGCCTGTAACTGACACGAACAACTAAAAATTCAAAAAAACAAAGCCCCGACCGTAAGGGAGGGGCCGTTTAACCCCCAGACTTCCTCTGGCAGTTTTCTTCACCCACCACAAACCCCCGTCATTACAAGACCGCCCCACCGACCTGTGCCAATCTTCATCACTTTTTCTTCTTCGATTTCCTCAATTTTATCCTTTTCTTTTTCTTTCCAGTTTTTTAATTATTTCTTGTATAAAAGGCCGACAAGTAGTAATATAAAATAGGCTGAGAGATAATAGCCAATAAAAAATGAATCACTGAGTTTTCAGACGTTTCTCTCCAAACCGGTAGTTTGACAATCGGGAGCGTTTGGAAGGCTCGGTGCTTTCTGTGTGTACGGAGTCCAGCGTTTGTTTTGTGCTTAACTGACCTCGGCGG
>JBDRHL010000039.1:0-18763 GCA_043816955.1 Planctomycetota bacterium
TGGCAAAAAGAAGGAAATTGTAAAACGAATTCAAGAGTTGGGTATTGGCCAGAAGATCAACACATCTCATATGGAACGACTCAATGGCACGATAAGAGGCCAGCAGGCTCGTCTGGCAAGGCGTACCCGCAGCGGTTCTCATCTTCAGGAGATGCTGCAGTATTCGATATGGTTGTGGCGGGACTTGTACAACTGGACAAGGGTGCATTACTCGCTGTTGGACGAAACACCTGCGATGGCGTTGTGTCTGACCGACGAGGTGTGGACTGTTTTGAAATATATTTTGTATCCGGTTCATGTCAGCGACTTTCAACGTCTGGACTGGGCCGAGCAGCGTAACAGCGTGCTGGAATCAGCCGTTGATGTTTATAAACGTAATAAAGCTTTACCAATATCATGAGGTAGTACCTTAATTTAAGATTTTCCAGAATTACTAAATTTCGCCGGTTTCAGCAATTTTCTTTATAGTCTGTTTTTATAGATATTTTCGACGATCTCGGCTGCTGCAAGGCCGTCTTCAAATGTGGCGAGCTGGCTTTTCCGGCCGTTCTGAACTGCGGACAAAAAGGCTTTCATCTGGTCGACAAAGCGTGCTTCCTTGGAAAGTTTTTCTGTCCTGACTTCATCTTTTCCGATGCAAACCTGAAGTTCATCAATGGCATTAAGGTCATAAGTTGCAGAACCCTCACTTCCAATGAGCTGAATTTTATTAACGCCATGTGGAAACATCCAGGAAACCGTTACCTGGCCTGCAGATCCATCCTCGCCGGCAATCAGTATAAATGCCGAGTCATCTCCCCGGCCGGGCCAGACATGGCGTGTTATGCCAGCGGCATTTTTGACTGGTCCGATTACATATCGGAAAATATCGAGGGCATGACTGCCGTTATCCGCCAGGCAACCGCCGCCGCTGATTCCGATATCCGTTCGCCATGCCTCGTTATACCAGGGCACATAACCGGAAAAGAAAATTACAAATTCTATCGGCAGACCCAGAGTACCATCTGTAAGCAGCTTTTTAATACGATTGACACCGGGATTAAAACGCCAGCAATATGCCACGCCGCATACGCTTTTCGCTTTTTTGCTCATCTCAAAAAGCTTACGCGCCGATTTGGCATTATGCGCCAGAGGTTTTTCGGTCAAAACCGCCAGGTTCCTGCTGATGCATTCAGCAATTATATCTTCCCGTACACTTGGCGGCGTTGACACTATGACGGCGTTCGGCTTTGTTTTGTCGAACATCTCCTTGTAACACTCAAATGAAGGGGCACCGGCTTCTTCTTCAAAACGCTGACGCTGTTTCGGATCAATATCCATCCCTCCGACGATCTGGCCCATACCGCTGAGCACAACCGACGACTGATGCGCTTTAGCAATACCGCCATAACCGACAAAAGCAACACGTATTGACATTTGTTTATCCTTTCCCAAAACTGTTTAATTTTTTTATTACCATTATATGTGCCGAGCACACATGTTTATGCACGAAAATGCTATTCAAATTTTCCAGGCCCTGAAATAGGCGGTCATATTCTCAAAAGGCGTATCGGCTCCAAACTCAGCGACGGCAATACAGCCGCCATTGTCAAAACATGCCTGCTTCAGTAGTTTTGCTTCTGCCTCGACCTCATCAGGGCGGCCAAATGTAAACGTTTTCTGTCGATCCATTTCGCCCCAGAAGGTTATTTGGCCTCTAAAAGCCTCTATTTTATCCAAGCCGATAACAAAAAGCTGCGAGTTAAGGGCGTCAACGCCTATTTCAATTAAATCAGGATAGATATCTATTATGTTTCCATCACTGTGAAAGAAGACATATTTTCCTTTTCTGTGAATTATCTCGAATAATTCCCGATAGTGAAACTTAAAATACTTTCGCCATGCTTCCGGGGAGATCAACATTGACTGCTGGCTGCCCCAATCATCCGAGAAAATTACGGCGTCGACATCATATCTGAGCCAGTTTCTAACATATTGCATAACAAAATCAAACATCATTTCTTTGATCTGGAAAAAGATTTTCGACTCTTCAGCAATATCTACCAAAAAGTTCTCAACGCCGCGCAAATACTGCATGCGTTCAAACGGATCCAGTTGCGGCGCACAAGCAAGGATGAATTTATCAGAGTTCTGTTTAATGCTTTGAACAACATTTTCATAACCCTCGTCAACCAGCGCTAGAGGCGCCCGGTAGTTTCCGAGTTCACGAGCCTCTGCCAGTGGTGAATGTTTTACCTCCCCCATTATTCCCTCGCAGAGATTGTTCCAGACGCAACCCCATGGGTCGGTAAAAGTGCCTTTAGTAAAAAGCCTGTCATAGCCGAATGGGTCATTGTAATCGGCACGTGCGAAGTCTATGGGATTATCCCGAAGCAGGTTTTCCAGCCTGGTACCGTATTTTGTGCGCGAAGCCGGATGTATCCATACATCAACCGGGATCCGTTGCGGAGATTCAAAGTTCAAAGTACGGCTGACTAACTCTTTAGAATTCATTTCGGATACTTACCGATTAATCGTATCGAAGTTACTGTGTTTCCTGATCTTCCAGTACATACCAGGCCTGGCGAAAACTTTTTATAGATACGTTAAGTGTATCACCATTTTCGAGTTCAACAGATTCACCAGAGAAGGCATCTTTTGCCTTTGGTTTTTTCAGAGCCAGGTTCTTCAGGTTAAGTTTCACTTTGCCTTCGATTCGAGGCTTATCTTCGTTGAAGTTGGCAATCATGACCAAAGCTGCTGCTGGTTTAACATTCGCGGAGACCTTGATCATCTCATCCGGAACAGATTCAGCAGGCTGGTTTTTTTCCCAGTAGCCGACAAAATTCTGTAAATTGGCACCAAATTCATCCTGGGCTTTCCAGAACGGAGCGATAGTGAGGGCTTCGCCTATACGATCATAAGTCGGATCCCAGGTAGTGCCGTGAACAAAAGAATATGTGCAATACTCAACCGGTATCAGGGGCTGGTAGGCATAGGCAAGGTTTGCGGTCGGCAAGCCGAATTTTCGGCCATCCATTAGTACTCTGACCGCTGCCAAAGGCATGAGGTCCAGTCTTTTCTTTTCGCCGAGCTTCGAGCCCATAAGCTGTTCGCCGTCCCAGATATAGTCGCAGAAATAGCAGGTTGGTCCGTCCCTGAGGCCGGAGTCATGCTGCATCCAGTATCCGCCGCGATTTTTTATCAGGTTAGCCATTTGCCAGGACCGCAACCGGCCATCCCAGATATCGCTCTTTGGGACGAGTTGGCCCTCGAAATTCCTGATGCCGCAGCCGTGCCGTTCGTTGATGCACGTTGAATACATACGTCCATCCAGGAAAAAACCGTCAGCATTGTAGCCATCCATTAACTTTCCAAGCCTGTACAGCCAGTACTCGTAATATCCGCTCTTCGGGCAGGCCTGGTAGCCTTCTTCATCGGGGCGAAATGGCGGGCGGAATGGTGTGCCTCTGGGTTCTATCAGCCAGTCATCTGCATAGGTATACCACATCGGATCATACGTCGAAAGGCTGTTTGACAGATACAACAGGACGCGCATGCCGGCATCATGAGCAGCTTTTATACCGGCCCTGAAAGCCTTTTCATTCTGAACGTGCAAACCTGCAAAGCACCGGTCGTAGTACTGGGCGTGGAACTGCATCTGTTTCATACCTATTGAAGCCAGGCCCTGAACCATGCTTTTTACCGGCGCACGCATTGGGCCGATGCATTTACCCCATTTACCTTCTTGCAGGCTCATATCCGGCGAGAAGTATCCACCCTCGGTATCGGCACCCGCCTTTTCGGGAATAAACGCTTTTCTGCCGTTAACCCATGTGTAATTATCAAAGTTGTCACAAAGAAGCGTCATAGCATCCGGAGCAGGCGGGTTTGACAGGTCGAACGATGTACGAGCATTGCCTGATATCCGAAGCCCATCCACAAATACCCTATGGCCGCCGGCATCTATCGTAACGGGAAAAACCCGCATATGCGAGCGCAGGCCGGCAGCGACGTTTGCAACCTCTTTACCGTCCACAAATAATTTGATCGCAGCATCATCCCAAGAGACCGCTACATGGGTCCAGTTGTCTTTTTTCAGATCAATCCCGGATTTGCCACTGATAGCAGCTCCCCAAACATCCGCGATAAAGCTTATGCCTCGCCCGCTGGGCTCGCGACGTAAAAGAAACTGATGATGTCTGTTATGAGCTATTTCCAGAAACTTTTCGGTTCCCATAAAACTGTTCGGGTCAAAATCGGGTTTTACCCATATCTCAGCGGTACCATGCTCCATATCAATATTGTCCTGAGCCTGATATTCAGCGGTAGAAAGCCAGGCAGGGCTTTTTTCCGGGTCTTCATCACCATATACGTAACTGTAATAGGTTCTCAGGCCCGGCTCATCAACCGGCATGGGTTTAGCGGGAACTGCCTGCAGGCCGAATGTGAATGTGCGGTCGATATTGTAAGGTTTGGCCTCGTCGATATAACTAACCCTGAAAAGTGCTTCTTTATCAGATGGAATCACCTCCATTGCGGAACTTGGGTCCCTGAGCTTCCAGCTAAACGGCATACCATCATACCAGCCCAGGCCTGTATCATCGTCCAGAAAGTAGAACGCACCTGTACAGGTTGCCCGGCTGGCTGGATAGCTTTCCTTCTTGCCGGGCAGCTCATAAACGCTGAACATGCCGCCCCAGCTTGCAGGGCCGCGGTGGATATACTTAGCTTTGGCTTTGTCATAGGGCATCTCGAACGCCAGTTTATCAACCGAAGTTCCTGCCGGCACTGTTATGTCCGCTCGTATTACACCGTCGAACTCAACCTTCGTTTGTGCCCGATAGACAACCGGCGAACCAGTACTTTCCCATTCGAATACTGCTGTTGTCGGCCCATTGCCCTGTGTATAGGATGACAGCAGCTTCCAGCCGGCAGGAGCAGGATTCAGGGCAATGCGGCAGGGAGAAGCGAGCAACTCCTTGTTCTGAGAGATAATGCTGTCAGGAACAGGACCTTGGTTGAACGAATACTCTCTGCCCCATACGCTGACTTTCCTATCCTTTAATACAACCGGTGTCCATGGCTTCGGCACAGTGTCAATCACACCATCCTTTATGCCGATCCAGTCAGGTTTAGCGGGTGTTGCAAATTCAGCCACCTGTGCAGCAAGCACATTTTTACCGTCAACAAGCGACAAGCGCAGATTGTAATAGGTGAGAGGTTCGAGTCCATCAAGACCTGCCTCAAGAACAGCCCCTTCCTTCTTGTATGGTATGGAGCCGAGTTCAGCTATCTCTTGTCCAGCGGTATTTTGAAGCGTTGCTGTGAATTTCATATTCTCAAACTCCGGCACCTTGCCGCGAGTATCAATGTTGACAATAATTTTCTGGCCCAGATCCTTCAGCTTGATTGTCGGCTTGATAGCAACCGTTGCCTGAACCTGTAAAGGCCATTCATACAAAACAGTCCGGCCTTTTTCGGCTTCATCTGTGTCACCTGTCTTTTCAGCGACACCGCCGCCATAATAGGCCGGCAGCGCTGCACCTCCGACCGGTTCGCCATAGGTATATCGAAGTTTATACAGCCCGTCGGAGAGGTTTTTTATTGTGTGTATTACCGTTGTTGAATCAAAACGCTGCTGCTGCTCATCTCGTGCAACAACTTTGCCATCCTGGCCGATAAGGGTCAGAATGGATGATGCAAACTTGCTTTCAGGCAATATGAGGGCAGCAGCGGAAAGTGTGATATCACCCTGCGAAAAGCCGTTTAAGCCATTCTGGGCATCCAGGGATACCGCAGGGAGATTAGGCTGAAGCCTTAACAGGCCCATCCTGTCTAAACCTGTGTAATACTTCCTCTGGCTCGCTTGTATAAACGAAGTTAACTCCGACTCAGGAGCAATTACCGTTCGCGTCAAACTAAATCGCATAGTAGAAGGAATACTGGATAAACCAAGCGTTGCAAATGGTATTCTCATACAGATGGTGTACCTGCCGTCTTCAATATTTGCACAGGACTGCCAGTTTCCGTTCCACTCAAGCGAACCTCCCCGGCCATCACTTGTGGCGCCACCGGCTGAAACGGAAAACTGCCAATAATCGAGCCTGTCAGTCGCGGTGCTGAGAGCAAGATAGAGTTCAACCGAGTCGTCCCACCAGACGTCTACGTCGTGGCCCGTCTTTAACGTTAACGGCTTTACGCCTTTTGGCATTGAGCAGATAAACGCGACGTAAAAGGCCTGATCATCCCGCCCAAGCCAGACCTCGGTGTTATTCTTGGCCAGCAAGCCGTCGCTGATATTAATAAAGCCAAAAACCCTGGCTGTTTTGCTCCAGCCGGCTGAGTTAATGTTTTCCCCAATATTGGGCGATTCGGTCAGCATCGGTGCTACTATCTCAGGCAGAGCCAGGCTGCCCGGCTTGAAGCCTTCTGCCTGGGTAGGCAGAGTTAAAATTGAAACAGCAGAAAGAACCAGCAAGATGGTAATAACTGTGTTTAACCTGGACATAGTCGAGCCTCCGTTAAAGTAGATTTTAAAAGCGTGTAATTTCTCTTATTGACATTGTGTAAGTCTCTTTTTCTTAAGAAAGTACAAGTTCGTAAAATTTACGCGCAGCAAAATCAGATGTCAAGACAATTTCTAAAATTTTATGTTTGGTCTCCACAAAAGTGCCTTTATTCGATAAAATAAGACCTTTTTGTGGAGTTATCAGGGGAACCAGCCCTGAAATGGTATATCGTAAAATTTGTGTTGACACCTTTTCATTGTAACGGTAAATTATATAAAATACCGATTTTGGGCCTTGGGGTATATTATGAATATCTATATGCTCCGTCCGGTAGACAATAGGGATATGTTCGTACTTCAAAATGAGGATTTCAGGAGAGTTATGTGTGCCAGCCAATTCAGGTCAAAAAGTGTTACGATTCATGATATAGCCAATCGAGCCGGGGTCTCGATCGGAACCGTTAGCCGTGCCTTGTGCAATCGCAATGGTGTAAGCAGCCAGACAAAGCAAAAAGTTCTGGATATTGCGGCAGAGTTGCGTTTTCGCCCCAAAACAATGACGACATCATATAATGTTGCATTAATATTGCCGCCCCTGGAGGAGTTGCGGGCTGGCGGATGGTGGTATTCTGTAGCCATTTATGAGGCAATATCCCGTGCTGTTTCACAGAAAACCTGGGCAACTCAAATCTACGACCCAGGTAATACGCGGAACTTAGCTGATTATATTGTGGATGGAATCATCACGATGGCAGGCATTCCAGAGCTTATTGGGGCGTCAGAGCGTCTGGCTCGTGTCCCTACGGTAGTTGTCAACGGCAAAGAAGAGGAGCCTTTTCACACTGTACAAACCAACCACAAACAGGGAGGTTACTTAGCGGGCAAGCTTCTGATTGAAGCAGGTCATACTAAAATCGCTATGCTTTCAGCACCTTTTAGCTGGTCCGCAAAAGAACGTGAGGATGGGATAAAACAGGCGATGACCGAAGGCGGCCTGGATTCAGCAGATCTGATGATATTCCGGACAGCACCGGGTGATTATGATAATGGTTTAGCACGTGTTCTTGCTGCTAAGGCAACCGCGATTTTTGTGGCGGACGAGGCTGCTACACTGGCTATACAATCGAGAATTACAAGCAAATATGGCCTGCGCGTTCCTGATGACATTTCAATCGTCGGCTTTCATGTGCCCGGGATTTCTGATTTACATTATCCGGCCATTACAGCAATCGAACAGCCGTTTGATGAACTTGCGGATAAATCAGTATGCTTACTTGAAAAAGTCATGCAATCGAAAAAAAATTGCAAGAGACAGCTTATATCTCTGGACAACAAATTGTGGCTGGGGCAGTCCCTGGGGCCGCCTGCAAAATGAGTGAGAAGATGTTTGTGGCAAAATAACGGAAGTAGAAGTCATGAAAAAAATTTCGACGATATTTTTGTTTTCAGGAAGGGCGCTTAATACGTCTAAGCGAAAACAGCGGGCTTTTACGCTTGTGGAACTTCTCGTGGTAATAGCGATTATTGCGGTGCTTCTGAGTATTCTTGTGCCGACCCTGAACAGGGCGCGTCACAGCGCCAAACGAGTTGTATGCGCCAGTAATATGAAGCAGATAAGTTATGCTATGCGGATGTACAGGGATGCGTGGGATAACTTCTGGCCTATTAAAAATGATGACCCATGCTCTGAAGGCTTCATAGTTGGTAAGGATCGCGGTTCTTTAACCTGGATGCCTTACCGAACATGGAGCATGGTTTTGACCAAGCTGTATCTCAACGGAGATAGTAAGGTATTCATTTGTCCTTCCAGCACACGAACCGAACCCTGGGACGGCAAAGAGGGATGGGATGGAGGCATAGGCTGGTGCGGCAATTACGCGTATAACTTTTTTGAATACGAGTTCCAGAAGTTTGATGGCGGGAAATGGAAGCAAATGCCTGCCGCTTCGGTGGTAATTGTTGACGGGCATGAGCAGTCAATCCTGAGTACAATGAGAAAAGGGTACGGCTACTATGGCTGGCCTTTCCGGATACCTGATCCCTTTCACGAACGTTACAATAAAATGACATTCGGGCATTATTACGGAGGATTTAAGTTCGATGAGATTCCATACGAGCGGCATCTTGGCCGTATCGCTGTGTTCTTTGCCGACGGTCATCTGGGTTTTCACCGGCGTGAGGACTTCGAGTTTACCGTCAAGGCCTGGCCCGGATACTGGGCTGTGACCGTCGCAACAACGGGTAAAGAAGAATCTGTTTCGATTGAATAAGACCGCAGCATTTCATGATAAATTTCCTTTGTTGGTTAAGGCTATCTGCTTTTTCAAAGGTCGATTGTGTAAACTTTTAAGGAGTTGAAACGTGCAAAAAACTGTTAAGTTACAACGGTATTCGGGCAACCCGGTTCTAAGACCGAATCCTGAGAATCCCTGGGAAGCTCAAAACGTATCCAACGCCGGCGCCGCAATCCATGACGGTAAAGTGCATCTGTTGTATCGAGCCGAAGGCTTTGAACCGCGGGCGGAATACCACACGTGGCCTGTAGCCTCTCTGGGGCTGGCTGTTTCTTCAGACGGTTATAATTTTGAACGTTTTGACAAGCCGGCGCTTATGAAGACCGGCAAAGATCACGAAGCCTGGGCTGTCGAAGATCCCCGAATAGCTAAAATCGATGAAACTTACTATATTACATACGTATGTACTTCGTTGCATGGCGACCATATTGCGCTGGCAACAACAAAAGATTTTAAGTCATTCAAGCGCCACGGCTTGATCATGCCGGAAATATCCCAGCGAACAAGCGGACTGTTTCCGGGGAGAATAAAAGGCAGATATGTCCTTATGCACCGCATTACACCGGGTATGTGGATTTCGTTCAGCGATGACCTGCGAACCTGGACAGATACTACCTGCATATTAGCGCCCAAGGCAGGCACATGGTACAATCTCAAGCTTGGGATAGGCGCAACACCTATCGAGCAGGATGATGGATGGCTGGTATTCTGGCATGCAAAGGCGCTGGATGAAAACAGCCCTTACGGAATGTACCGCCTTGGTGTGCTATGGCTCAATAAGGATGACCCGACGAAAATAATCAAACTTCAGGAAGAGCCTGTTCTGGAGGTTGAATTAGAGATGGAAAAACAAGGTTACTATAGAAATGTTGTTTATACATGCGGTGCTGTTGAGCTGAACGAGCAATATTTTGTCTACTACGGCTGTGCAGATCGAGTTTGCTCTGTGGCAACCGTGCCGGTGGAGGACTGCAGGCTGTAATGTGAAATTCTGCGATTTCACACTGATTTGGGTGTAAGCGAAGATGTCAGACCTTTTCCGTAATAAAAAGGCCCGCCAAACCGGCGGGCCTTTTGCGTTATGCTCTCAGACTTGGTTATCTGCATCAGGGAGCAATTTCCTCGTTCAGGTAGTACAGATACTCAATGTCATCCTCAGTCAGTGCGTAATTATATACCTGCACCCAATCGATACTGCCGCCGTAACCGCAGTCACCAGCGGAGTCAGAACCAATGTAGATGTTACCCAGAGTAAAAGCTTCATTGACATCCGTTATGGACGTTGTGCCTGTAGTAAACTGGCCGGCACCATTCGGACGTGCGACCACCTTTGTGTCCATGCGATAGCCGGTAGCAGAATTAGCATCGGCAACGAGTTCCCATGTTGCGGCAACAAAAACCCATTCATCAAAGTAACCGCCACTCAGGAGAGCATTTGCACCAGCAAGGGAGGTGCCGGCTGCATCCTTACCCTGCAGGACAAAATCACGATTGTAGGTATAATAATACGTGTCATACAGAACCCAGGAGCTTGGATAACTCCAGTGCTGGCCTGAGCTGACAATGAATCCGCTTGTGAAGGTCCGTTCGTCGATATCCGGCTTTACCCAGGCTACATAAGAACCTTCATCCCAGTTGAAATTTCCGTTGGCATCATAGTAAACGAATTCATTAGAGTCAACATTATCTGTTGTGGTGCCGCCTTTGGGGTGGTGCAGGGCCAGGTTGTTGGGCGAGCTGTTTGAAAATGGACCGGAGCCATCTGAGCCGATCTCGATATCCGGATAGCATGGATCGTGGTTAACCGTCGCAGTTGCGCTGCCGACAGCATAATCAGCGTCAAAACCATCGTTGAATTTAGCTACAAAGATAGGATCATCGGGAGGATCAGGAGTATGTTCACGGGTTTCCATATAGAGGTCATTAACCTCGTCGTCGCTCAGCGGATAATTATAGATCTGAACCCAGTCAATTTCTCCGCCATAGCCGCGGTTGCCCCAGGCATCGGAGCCAACGTAGATGTTGCTTACCGTAAAAGCCTGGTTGACATCCTGTGCTGAATTACTGCCTGTCGTCCAGCTATTATCACCGGCAGGACGTACATAGACCTTTCCATCCATTCGGTACCCAGTGGCTGAGTTGCCGTCGGCAACCAATTCCCACGTTGCAGCAATAAAGATCCATTCGCCGAAATGACCACCGCTCAACAAAGCATTACCTCCATTGACCGTTGTACCTGCTCCATCCTTGCCTAATAAGATAAAATCACGGTTGTACGTGTAGTAGTAGGTATCGTAAAGCACCCAGGAGCTTGGGTAACTCCAGTGAGAACCTTCACAAACGATAAAGCCTTCGGCTGGTGTAAAAGTTCTTTCGCTTATATTTGGTTTTACCCAGGCTGCATACGTACCGGAACTCCAGTTGAAGTTGCTGGTGCCGGAATAATAGACGTATTCATCCGTGCTGACAGTATCTGTTGTGGTGCCGCCCTTCGGATGGTGAAGCGAGATGTTGTTGGGCGAACTACCTGTGAATACGCCGGAACCATCTGAACCGAGTTCGATATCCGGATAATCTTCGTTGGCATCATGATGAACCGTGGCGGTAGTGCTTCCTGCGGCGTAGTCCGCGTCCCAGCCATTGTTGAATGTAACAAAAAACAGAGGCTGGTTCAGATCAAATACGTTGTCATTGTCGGCAATAGCAACTACCACGTTGTCGATGCTGATTCCATTATAGTCCTCATCAGTACTGGAGGCGGTATGGACAATAGTCGAACTGTGAGTATATTCAAGTGTACTGTCGTCGATAGCCGCAACTGTTACTGTCTGTGGTGTGTTCCAGTCTGCAGTGGTGAATGTCAAGGTATCGGTATTGCCGGCACCTTGACTATTGACTTGAGTTTCGGCATCCGGGTCCACTGTGATGGCAACATTCGCAGACGGCTGGCTGGCGAGCACCAGCGTATAAGTATCCGAAGTTGGACCTCTTTCACATACCGAAGTAGAGCTGTTCGATTCGGTGATTGTAACAGATGCATAATCATTATCGCTGACGTTAGCTACAACATTATTGATGCTGAGACCATTATAATCACTGTCGTCGCTGACGGCTGTATGAGTGATGGTTGATGTATGGGCACCTTCTACTACATAGTCATCAATCGCCTTGACGGTTACAGTTTGCGGGCTGTTCCAGTCCGCGGTGGTGAATGTAAGGTCATAGGAGGTACCTGCGCCCATATCGTTTACCTCTGTTTCAACATCCGGATCAACGGTAATCGTTACGGTAGCGGTCGGTAGGGTATCGAGCACGACGGTATATGTATCCGTGGTGGTATTTTCCTCATTAACGTCGGTCGAACCGCCCGATTGGGTGATTAAAACGTTGGGCACATCATCATCTGTAATATTGACCGTTACATTGTCAATACTGATGCTGTTATAGTCAGCGCCGCTGCAGCTTGCCGTATGTACGATCTGCGAGCTGTGGTTACCTTCAGTTGCGAAATCATCAATAGCCTTGACGGTAACCGTCTGCGGGGTATTCCAGTCGCTGGTAGTAAAAGTCAAATTGTATGAGTTGCCTTCACCCATATCGTTTACTTCGATCTGCAGGTTCGGATCAACTGTGATAGTAACGGTGTCGGAGGGCAGACAATCAAGGACTATCGTGTAAGTATCCGAGACCCCTGCTTCGCTCACATCGGTGGAGCCGCCTGACTCGGTAACAGTTACACCCGGAAAACCTGTCGTTGTTTCAACGGTCATGGCATACAGGTCATTAATATCGTCCATGCTCAATTCCTTGCCATAAATCTGAACCCAGTCAATCCAGCCGCCATAGCCGCGGTTGCCCCATGCATCAGAGCCGATGTGTAAGTGGCCTGTATTGAAATAGGGGCTGACGCCGTCCCTGGAATTGGAATCCGTAACCCAGCTTGCTGCGCCGGCAGGGCGAACAGCCATTGTCGAATCCATGTTATATCCTGTTGACGAGTTGGCATCTTCCACTAATTGCCAGGTTACAGCAACAAAGGTCCACGTGTCGAAGCAGTTACTGTCCAGCACAACGCTGACAAAGATCTTCTGGGTGCCCACTCCATCTCTGCCGTTCAGCAGGAAGGCACGCTGATCAGTGGCAGAATAGTACTCATCATAGACCACCAGGGAGCTGACATAACTCCAATGATCTCCTTCGCTGATAATAAATCCCTGAGGTGTGGTTCTTTCATTAACATCGGGCTTTACCCAGGCTATGTAGGAACCTTCTTCCCATCTGAAGTTGTCTCTGGCATTGTAGTAGACATATTCATCGCTATGGAGGTTATTTGTTGTAGTGCCTCCTTTTGGATGATGTAATGCCAGATTATTAGGTGAGCTGCCCGAGAATTTACCCGAGCCATCTGAGCCAATTGCGATGTCGGGGAAATTAGGATCACTGTCGTGGTCATGATGAACTGTGGCATTAGCATCTCCGATAGCAAAATCAGCGTTCCAGCTCTTATTGAAAGTAAGTGTGAACAAAGGATCATTGTAATCAGGCGTAGCTTCAGGCGGCCTGTTAGGCCCGTTTATCCAGAGCAGCCTGAAATCCTCCGGGCCAATTACAAGGCTGATCGCATCGTTGCCGTCATCATAGCTGATATTCTCTCGCGTAATAGCATTAGTTACCGTGCATGGATCCATAGCCTTCTTCCAGCTAAGGGTTATATAGGCATTAGGATCGTTGGCATCATTCGGATCGTAGTCTCCATAGATATTGGAAACTACTGCCAGCACTTCGTTGGTGTCATTAACATCCACCCATGTTGCCAGCAAAACGTCGTCGGAATCCGGCGAATTAATATCGAGGTAGTCATTTGTTTGCCAGCATGGTGTAAAGTTTGCATCGCGCGTTCGGAATTCACGCATAACCTCATAGACATCCAAGGCAACAATTTGCTTAACCGAGATAGGCCATGTCGGATTGCCATGCGGCAGCATCCAGGCAAAAGCCATTTTACTGAGGTTATCACGGAACGTGTCTTCCCAGAGAACGCAGTCCCAGAAGTTGGGAACACCATAGTTGTTTGAAATGGAGCGTGCGCGGAGTTTATCCAGGCCCAGACACTCGGCATAACTGGCGTTTGGGTCTCCTGCTATATCGCCCCAGAGATACTCGCCTGTCAGCCAGGAAGTACCAAAGCCTAATATCGGTGCCACAGACTGCCAGCAGTGAATCATGAAGTGATAGTTCGGTGAATTCGGTCTGCTTGGTGCATACGGATTTGGAACAAGGTTGCTGTCGAGGTTATCCTCAAGCATCGTGGCAAATCGCATAAAAGCGGTTCGAGCCTCTAGAAGCGGGATGGTTTCTTGGGTAACGTTGGAATCATCCACATACCCACAGCCGTGATTTGTGTTCTTGCAGGGCCAGACACCGGTGTAACCGTCAAAGTATATTAAATCCATATCGAATTCATCGATACGCTGCTTCCACTGGTATATCATCCAGTTAACAAAATCGTTGGAGCCGGGACAATCATCGTAATTCCAGACACCCTGCCAATCCAGGCCGTATTGCGGTATAGCCTGCCAATCCGCCAGGTAATCGTTCACATTGGGAATTGTTTCACTAAGTTTTTGTGGGCATAAGGCCGGGCCGGATGTTATCCCGCCTGAGTACAGATCGTGAGCCTTATCGAGCATCGTAGCCAGGCAGTCGTTTACATTTTCAGGGTCGTGCAGGCCGGGGAAGATGTCGCCGCCGCCGCCGTTATCGCCACTGTCGGGCATAATCGGCGTAAGATCAAGATAGTCCCCAAGCTTCCACATAAGAGCCGGGCTGGAATTGTTGTAAGCATCCGCAACCATTGAGTGGTAATCCGGCGGAAGGGGTTTAATAGGTGTAGCCTGGAAGGCAAACCTGTAAACCAGACCGTCAGCGGATGCCTCGGCGGACTCAAGCATATGCATCCGGTACGTATCCCAATAGTTGCGAGGAAGCATCGTGCAGAAGTTGTAGGTATATTTCCAATATTGCATAGAACTGTATGCAAATCCTAAGCCACGATCCTCATTGCCAAACCAGTGATAGTAGTTGCGATAATATTCTCCCTCGGTTGGCCACCAGAGATAGATATCACTATCTTCGACAACGGCACCATAGTAATCCGTATCCGCAGTCTGGTAGTACTTGCAATCTGCTGTCGGGAACATAACATCCACGCGCAGGGCATTTATGTCGATAGTCTGGCTGGAGTCGTGGAAGGCAATCTCCGCCCACACAAAGCCGTCAAAATCCACGGTGAAATTGGCATCGACCGTCAGGTTGCCGCGAACTGAATTGGCCTCGATAATCACACGAGGGTCGCTCTTACTCGCGAATTTGAAACTATTCAGCGTTAACACCAGGTCATTGCCTTCGATGTTGACCATCATACTCATGGGGTTTTGCAGCAGTTCTGTTCCGCCGCTGGTAATACTGCACGGCAGCAAACTGCTGCTGTCCCATTCGTATGTCCTGCCCCACGCTGAGACCTGCGTAGCGTTGGGATCGCCTTCTGTGCCGCAAACCAAGGCTGTCCAGGGCGTTATTACCCGCATGGGCAGACCATAGTTACAATCAGCCCAGTCATTGGGATCACCTGCACGCACATCAACCACCGGATATGCGAGCAGGCAGATAAACAACAAAATTGTGAACAACTTGTTGTAAGTGTAAGTAAGTTTTTTATGTGTAAACATTGTAATATCCTTTCATTTCCTGAAATTAATCTGGACGTAACCAGTTTTTTGTGTTAAAATAAATTGTCCTTTGGCCATCTACAGACAGAAGAATAAAGTGCTGAAGTCACAGGCAGTGCTTTGCATTTTAATTTTCTGAATCTGTCGATGGCCTTTTTCGCTAAGTAGCGAATGTCGGCATTTGTATGGAAAAGGGGGAGGGCGGGCCAGCATCGGAATAGTTTTCTTTTGGCCGGCACCTGATGAATAATCACATATTGTTGTGAATGTATTCAAATTTGAAAATATTCTGCTCATAAGCAACGTCTCAGCCGCGTGCATCCTGCAGAGTTTTTTGAAAAGTAAAGGTTGCAGAAATTACAGTTGTTTCTGAAATCAGGCTAGGGGTAAACTGATGCGAAAAGAAAGGCTGTCAATCTTTTTGAAATGAATTATCATGATGATCAGAGATTACCACATTACCTGAAAAAAGATTAGTAAAAATTCAATAAATCTTCTTTTAAGGGTGGTATCCTTCCACCATCACGCTTCGACTCTTTCTCAAAACCAGTAAATTCGATTATTACAGCTCTAACTATTTTACAGTAATAGCAGAGAAATTTGTTGACGGAATGGGAGTGATGATGATTTCATTCTTTGTTTTGAAGCCCACATGTCCGTCAGCAAAAAGAACCCCGATCCTGCCGTCATGTCGCTCATAAGCAATCTCATAATTTGGCAGAATGCCAAGGACCCGCACCCACTTTCTTGCTGAAAAATCATACTGGGTGTACGGATAGCAATAGTAACCATAACCAGACGTATAATTCAGGTTGTCGCCTTCCACTCCGCCGCTGACGATAAGAGATTCGGCGGGGACCTGCTTCCATTTTCCGCCGCCGTTCTTGCCGCCCATTATGGCTTCATATTCCTGGTAATTATACGCATAATTTCCACCCCAGCCGTTGCCCTCCGGCGGATTGTTTTTCCCCTGTTCCCAGCCGGATACACCGTCCCACGGCGTGGTATTTTTGGCTGCCGGGCAGATAAAAAACTTACAGTCATTTCCTAAATAGAGCTTAGTCAGAACCATGCTCCACGTACGATAAGGCTCATAGTGTGCATAACCGGGGTCCCACTTCGTTTTGTCCAAGGTATCTTTTGACCAGATAAGCCCCGGCACGGTCGGATCGTCATTGCGATATGGGTGGTAGCCGTCATAGTCGTTACTATACATATCAAAGGCCAAGCCGATCTGTTTCATGCGGGTGCCGCAGATAACACGCTTGGCGATGTGCCTTGCCTTGTTCAGGGATGGCACAAGAATACTCAAAAGTACCGCGATAATTGCTATTACAACCAGCAGCTCCACAAGCGTAAAGCCTTTTAATGGTTTCGTGTATCGCTTAAACATAATCCAGCTCCTGTATATATGGCATATTTATATGCCGAGTTTATTTCACATAACTATCAGCTACCGTTCCTATTATATCACCGATAAGATAAAAAACCAACATCCGGGACTCGGCCCCCGAAGTGGGGGGCCGAAATCCCGTAGTTTTGTACTGTGTTTTTTACATCCTTATCCTATTTCCTTCTTCTGAGGCCCAGAAGACCAAGGCCTAACAAAGCAACCGTGGCAGGTTCAGGAATAATCTCACCTGCCAGAAGAGCTTCTCTCTCAGAAGTACTGAGAACATGGTTGTAAATCTGGACATCATCAACGCGTCCGCCATAACCAGCCTGTCCTCCATCACCGGTGGCAACATTGATTGTACTGGGCAGACACTCAGGGACAACATCCATACAGGTTACCAGGCCGGAGGTATACCACGCAGCCTCATCTGTGCGGTAAGCATAGATAGCTGCATCCATCCGGTAACCAGTAGAGGAACCCGCATCTGCTACAAGCTCCCAGCTTGAAACAACAAGTGTCCAGCAGTCGCCCCAGCCGGGCACGGTAACATCAGCATAATAATGCAGTGTGCCGGCAGAATCCTTGCCGAACAAAAAGTACCCGCGGCTGTAGCTGTAGTAGTACATGTCACCCATGACCATAGAGTTGTCGTTATACCAGGCTCCGCCGGCTGCGATGTAATAACCTTCATTCGGGGTAAAGGTTCTCTCTGGGAATGTCGGGTTTACCCAGGCTGCATAAGAACCAGCCGCAAATGAGAAATTGCCTGCTGCGGCATAATCGACATGTTCGCCTGTCCACACATTTGATGCACCACCCTGACCGGCATCATGATAAATCGCCTTGTTGGGTGAGCTGCTCGGAAATGCGCCCTGTCCATCATCCGTTATATGGATCGGCTGATAAATACCGCCGCCACCGTGAACTACCGTAGCGGTGGGATCGCCTGCTGCATAATCCGCATCGAAACCGTTGTTGTAAGTGGCGCAGAAAAGCAGATCCGCTTTTGCCATACCAACACAACCTAACACAACAGCAATCAAAACAATTAACTCTTTCTTACACATCTTTAACTCCTCCTAAAAAAACTCACATTAAAATTAACACTGAACATTCTTGAAAACTTCCACAAACTTAAAAACTTGCACAAAACATGCGTAGGGCCAACTCTTTTCGTCCGCAGGCTACGCACCTGCTGACTCTAATGAAAAATCTGTTAAACTGACCAGTTACCTCCTTTCTCGATCCGTTCGATAATGTTTCCATTGGTATATACCCATAACCTCTCAACAATTTATTTATATCCTTATACCAGTAACCTAAGGTATCGGTGCTGTTTCGACCGTTTCGTTATAAAGAGATTCAATCTCCGCATCACTTAAGGCCTTGCCGTAGATCTGAACCCAGTCAACCCAGCCGCCATAGCCGCGGTTGCCCCAGGCATCAGAGCCTATATTAAATACATCAGGAGAGTTATCAGGAGCAACGTTCATCGTCGAAACTATACCCGAACTGGTAAATGACGGATCGCCGGCACGACGCACGGAAACCTTGGCATCCATGCGGTAGCCCGTACTGGAACCTCCGTCCGCGACAAGCTCCCATGTCGCGGCAACAAATGTCCACTCATCAGCACCCGATCCGGCAATCATAACATCAGCATAGTAATGCAGACTTCCAAGCGCATCCGTACCAAACAGGTTGTAGCCGCGCGGATAGGCGTAGTAATACATGTCGGATAACACCATAGACTGCGAGTAAGTCCAGTGACGATTCATACAGGCAATAAAGCCCTCGTGAGGAACAAAACCGCTTTCCTCCCAGACAGGCTTTACATAAGCAATATAGGAACCTG
>JBDRHL010000040.1:0-14635 GCA_043816955.1 Planctomycetota bacterium
CTATGAAGAGTACTTGCGTGCAAAGGAACTTGGTATTGAATTGCCGGAAGCTGAGCCTCAGTACAGAGTCGGCCTTATCAGCGGTGAGTATAACGAACCGGTAGAAAGCCGAACGATGTGGACGAAGAGACATTTTGGGAAATGATTGGAATTACTGAATGGCAGGAGAAACTAAGCGATCTGCTGGAAGATTTCGGCAGAAAATATAACTGGCAGTGGCAAGCAGGAATCAACGGCAGAAGCGGCGGATACATCGTGTTGTACCAAGGTGGTATCACGCCCAGCGGCTATAAAAGCTACTGCACACACTGTGGCCAGAAGAATTATGAGGCTGTGCCGGAAGGCCAGGCTGGTACTTGCGGCAGATGCGAGGCAAAAGCCAGAGTAAACTTCAAGCAGACGCATATGCAAGTTTTTACCTGGCCTGGCAAAAATGTGGACATGTATGAGAGCTTCGAAAACTGGACTTTGAGCCAGCTTCGCCAGCGTGTTGAATTGGTACAGGATTTCGACAGGCTATGCGATACCATCGCAGAAGAGTACATTTATCTTTGCAAGAATTATCGCATTGCCGAAGAAGAAATCCTTGTACCCAAAACCATTAAAGTTTTAGAACCTGTTTGTTGATTGGAGGTGATAATATATGGCTAAACAGAATGTTATGACTATTGCTTCATTAAAGAAGCTTTTGGATGAATTTTCAAGTGAGATTGCCGATGACTTTCAGGTCTGGCTGTCATCAGACGAGGAAGGTAATGAGTACTTGCCAATGTTCGAGAACCCAGAGTTATGTCTGGCTATCGACAAGGAAGCAAAAAAGATTATTTTTTATCCTTCGCATCGCTGATTTCTTTCATTTCTTTTTCACCGCAGTTTTCTAACTGCGGTTCCCTCCTCAACGTAGCGATAGCTCTGTTCTGCAGTCAGCTGTCTTATATATCTGTTGTCAAATTGCGACAGTAATGTCTTGAAATTGAACTAATTTGTGGTATATTCAAATGATGAAACTAACAAAAAACTAACATTTTGCTAACAATACGCTAACGCAAATAAAGTATAAAAAAGCTATGGTAAAAGAAAGTATTCTGATTGTAGATGACGAGGAAGATGTGCTTGAACTGGTTCGGTATAACCTCGACAAGAATGGTTACAATACCGAGATAGCCGTCACAGGCGAGGAGGCTTTAGCTAAAGCAAGGGCCAAACTGCCCGATCTGGTTATACTGGACTTGATGCTTCCTGGTATCGATGGGTTAGGGGTCTGTAAAAAACTGAAAAGCGATGCCAAGACTGAACATATCCCAATCATAATGCTGACTGCTAAGGGGGAAGAGGTAGATATTGTCACAGGTCTGGAATTGGGGGCTGATGATTACGTCACAAAACCTTTTAGTCCTAAAGTTCTGATTGCCAGAGTACGGCGGATTCTACATCGGACGATAGCTCGTGATTTGGAAAAAGCACCGGTGAAAATTCAGGAGTTAACTATAGACCCTTCTCGCCGTCAGGTGCTAATCAAAAACAAGCCGGTGGATCTCACCTTTACCGAATTCAATATTCTTTACGCATTAGCCAAGAGGCCAGGTTTGGTTTTTACAAGATACCAGATTGTCGATGCATTACATGGTGATGATTATCTTGTTACGGATAGAGCTGTAGATGTGCAAATAGTGGGGCTTCGAAAAAAATTGGGGTCTTGCAGCAAATATATCGAGACTGTCCGCGGCGTCGGATATCGCTTTAAGGATTAATTGATGATGAAAAAGCGATTATTATGGCAACTTTATCCATCCTTCCTACTGATTATTCTTATTTCAGTAGTTGGTGTAGGCTGGTATGGGTCGCAATCCATACGTAAATTTCATCTTAATCAGGTGGCCGAGGATCTCAAATCCCGAGCACATTTAATCAAAAAGCAGATATCGACTAATCTGGCAAATCAAAACTTTGAGGAAATTGACGATTTTTGTAAACAAACAGCAGCCGCCAGTTCCACACGAATTACAGTGATTTTGCCAAACGGCGAAGTAATAGCAGATTCCGATGAAATACCCAGCCGTATGAAAAATCATGCCGACAGGCCGGAATTCCAGAATGCTTTGGAGCGAGGTTCGGGCAACTCACTTCGGTTTAGCGAGACTCTTGGCAAAAGAATGATGTATCTGGCCATTCCGATAAAACAGGACGACAAGGTATTGGCGGTTGTCAGAACATCAGTACCGGTTACCGCAATTGATGAAGCACTTAAAAATATTTATAAGAAGCTTTTCTTGGCAGGTTTAATTGTTGCAGTTTGTGCGGCGATGATAAGTTTGGCTATATCCAAGAAAATAAGCCGTCCCGTAGAACAGATGACCGAGGTTGCAAAAAATTTCGCTTCAGGCGAGCTCGATCTGAGGTTGTCCATACCAAATGCAGCCGAATTGGCTGATCTGGCAAAAGCCTTAAATGAGATGGCTCAGCAGCTTAATACAAGGATTGACACAATCACAGAAGAGCGAAGCCAGATACAAGCAATTCTTTCAAGTATGATTGAAGGTGTCCTGGCGGTTGATTCTGACGAACATATTGTCAGCTGCAACAAAGCAGCTGCAGAGTTGCTCGGCATAGATGCAGATAAATCACACGGTTTAAGCGTTGAAGAGGCTATACGCAATCCCCAGCTACAGCAGTATATAAAAAATACTATCGAGAATAAACAGGCCGCTGAAACCGAATGTTTTGTATTAAATGACGGCGGTCGTTTTCTTCAATTGTATGGTTCTGCTCTGACTGATAACAAAGGCAACAATAGCGGTGCTGTGCTGGTGTTACACGATATTACCCGAACCCGCCAGTTAGAAGAAGTAAGACGTGATTTTGTTGCCAACGTCTCTCACGAGCTTAAGACACCTGTAACCTCTATTAAGGGGTTTGTCGAAACGCTGTTAGACGGGGCAGTAAACGATCCACAAGAAACAAAGAAGTTTTTAAGAATCATCGCTAAACATTCCGACCGGCTCAATGCTATAATCGAGGACCTTTTGAGTCTCTCACGATTAGAAGAAGACAGCGAGAAAAGAAGGCTTTCCTTTGAGAAAACAAGCTTAAGGCCAGCTCTTGTTTCAGCTATTGAACTTTCCAAAGTTAAAGCAGACCAAAAGCATATAACGGTCGATCTACTTTGTGACAAAGAGATAACAGGAAAAATAAACGCTGCTCTTATAGAACAGGCGGTGCTAAATCTTGTTGATAATGCAATTAAATACAGCAGAGAAAACAGTAAGGTACAGGTTAGTGCTGAAAAAAAGGAAAGAGAGATTCTTATTAAAGTATCCGACCGTGGCTGCGGAATAGAGAAGGAGCATCTCGAACGCATTTTTGAGCGTTTCTATGTTGTCGATAAAGGCAGAAGTCGCAAACTCGGAGGTACCGGTTTAGGCCTTTCGATTGTAAAACACATAGCTGGTGTCCACGGCGGATATGTAAAAGTAGATAGTACCGTCGGTACAGGAAGTACATTTGAAATTCATTTGCCCTTAAACCCGACGAATGAAGAAGGATGAAGCCTAAAAAAATCACAGTTAATGACCGTATGCAAAAAGACTATAGCTATTTCCTAACCGAATCGGCGGGTAGAAATTTTCATCCTGAGTTCAAACCTGACCTGACTCCGAAACAGATGCTGGAGCTCGGTGTTTTTGGCGGCAAGTATATGACTGATTGCCAAAAGGAATTCCCAAAATCGTGGTTTTCCAAAGCCAAGCTCTGTCCTGAAAAACATGACCCCTCACTGAATTGTTTCGGAGTAAATGCATCAAAGCCTTTGTCTTACTGGAGAGAGAAGGGATGGATATATCATGAAGACCCACGAGGCTGGTTCCAGTGGTACTGCCGGTATTATATGGGCAGGCGTTGTCCTGACGACCAGCGCCAGATCAAAAGATGGAAAGCAATGCAGAGGCATATAGCTCAGATTCGCAGGAACTGTCGCAAGGCTGATATCAATTGCCGCTCGAGGCAAAGGCAGGCCCTGCTCCACTGGGCCTATGATAGCAGAAAGATATGAGCAGCAATTTATTCCGGCACTACTGCCCTGAGTAATACGGTTGCAGTTATTCTTTGAGCGGGTCTTTGCTCCAATTACTGTGTTACACAGCTTCGCCCAATACTCGACGTACTACAGTACGCCTCCGCTTGAGTCAAAACTGCAAACCTTGTACTTGACCCAAATCCCTTGCTCAAAGATGTATCAAATCAGTCACCGCGAGTAAGACCGAAGACCACAAGCTGGGGGCACGGTCGCCATAAACAATTTACAACCCTAAAGGGGTTGAATAATAAGCTCCTCCCCTACAAAGGAAGAATGTCGCGAAGCGACGATGGGGTTTATTTGTCAATTCCGTTAATCCATCCCTGCACTTCTTCAGTTTTATCAGATATCCCCATTTGCTTATAAAGTATCAGTGACTTTCCCCAATACATTCGTGTCTTGTCCTTTTCCCCTTTCCTATTATATACAATCCCAAGATTGTCGTATAGATTTGCTGATAACTGCAACATTCCTTGTTTCTCTGAAATGGCAAGTGATTTCTCATACATATCAACTGCCTTGTCCAATTCTCCACGGCTGTAATATACAGATCCAAGATTACCGAATATGGCAGCCATATCTTCCTTATTGCCCATGCATTCAGCAATTTTTAAGCTCTTCTCGTACATCGCAATTGTCTTGTCCAACTCCCCACGAGTTTGGCAAATATTCCCTAAGTTGCCATAGCATTTCGCCATGCCCTCTTGATGACCCATCTTCTCATTAATCTTAAGTGACTTTTCATACATTTCAACTGCTTTGTCCAACTCTCCGCCAGTCTGATACACAAGTCCAAGATTACCGTATTGATTCGCTGACAACTCCAGCATCCCCTGTGCTTCAGAAATAGCCAGCGATTTCTCCCCCATCTCGATTGCCTTGTCCAGTTCTCCGCGGTTGTAATGTACAATCGCCAGACCTCCGTATTGAGTTGCAATCCCTTTTATTCGATCTAATTGTAGATTAATCTCTAAAGCTTTTTCATAAAATTGAATCGCTTCATCCAACTTGCCGTACTTTCGATATACTTCTCCCAGATTGTTATAGTCTGCTGCTATACCTTCTTGGTCGCCCATTGCTTTATGTATTTTAAGAGCTCTATTATACATCTTAATTGCATTGTCTAATTCCCCGCGAGTTTTATACACAATTCCCAAGTTGCCATACATGGAAGCTATGCAATCTTTTCTGTCAGCCTCTTTAGCAATTTGTAAAGCTTTTTCATACATCTCAGTTGCCGTGTCTAACTCTCCGCGAGTCATATACACTACCCCCATATTACCATATATAGCAACCATGTCTCCTCGACTACCCGTTTCTTCAATAATTTGTAAACACTTCTTATACATCTCAATTGCCTTATCCAGTTTTCCACTGGTATAATATACAATGCCCAGATTACCATAGTTTACGGATAATTCTTTCAATCGATTTAATCTGATGTTGATTTGAACAGCACCTTCAAGACATTCTCTTGCTTTGTCTAAGTTACCAAGTTTTCTATAAATAACCCCTAACCAATCAGAATAATCTGCACGCTTTTCGTTATCTCCCTCCTGTAACAAAACAAGTGCTTTTTCATACCACCTCACGGCTTCTTTAGAATTATATTCATAGTATTCCGTCATTCCCATCGCAGCATAAATATCCGTTAACTTTTTTTCTTTTTTCTCTTGGGCTTTTTCAAGATAAGCTCTCGCTTCTTCAAATCGTTCTTCTGCAATTGCTTTCAATGCTAATGCATAATCACCATCTTCAGATTTAATTTTCTTCGCTAGTTCTTTTGCTTCCTGTGAGGGTTTTATCTTTTGTAACCGTTCGACTTGTCCTTGTAGAAAAGATATCTGACTATCTTTAGCCACTAATTGCTGGTTTTTAAAAGCTAATTCATCTTCTAATAAATAAATTATTTTGTGCCTATCTTGTTGTGCTTTGATATCTTTTTCGTCTGGGCCTTTAACGAAGTTATATGTGGTTGTTACTATGAATAGAACTAAAATAAGAAATGCTGTTGAGCATTCGATATACTTAACGGTTTTCGATTGTGCTGAAACTGAAATTTTGCAAATAGCAAGAGCATATATAATGACTTGAAGGATTAACAAGATTGCAAATATAATCCATTTCATCGTTCTCTTCGTCTAAATAAACGACTCAATCTTCTCTTTGCAGATTCGCTCCGTTAGTTCCTGAAGGGTTTTCACCCTCACCGCTAAATATTCCAACTATTTTTTTATAATCCTGTAATAGGCCTTAATCAATAATCGTTTCACTATTGGCCGCAGTTACCAGCCTCGAAGGCTACAATATTTTATGCCATAATCCGTCGAAAACAAGCAATTTTTTTTCACCATAAACATAATTCTAATCTTGCCCTCATATCCATCTAACACTTTCGAGATACCTTTTTAGCAAGGAAGTTTTTCGGGACCGGTTCGAAAAGCTAAATTGAAGGTATTCTTTTCTATGGAGGTACAAAATGCGAACGAAAATTGTGTTGGTAGTGTGTTTGTTAATTCTGACTTGGGGGGGGAGTGCAAAGGCTGACGAACTAACAGAGTTGAAACAGCAAATGCAGCAGATGCAGCAAAGACTCGAGCAGCTCGAGTCCCAGCAGAATCAGCAAAGTAAACAGATGGCCGAGCAGATATCTAAGGCAGTAGAAGAAAAGCAAATAGGAGCCTTGCCTGATAGTCTGAAATGGGCTGAAAATATAAAATGGAGCGGTGATCTTCGATACAGGCATGAATCAATCGATGATGACACGGCAACAACAAAAAGAGACAGAAACAGAATCCGGGCAAGATTGAAAATGGAAGCCAAAATCAATGATGAATGGGACGCGATTCTAAGACTTGCTTCAGGCAGCAGTGACTCGCCAACATCAACTAATCAAACACTTGGTGATTCCGGCAGTGATTCTTTCAGCAGCAAAGAAATCTGGCTGGACTGGGCGTATGCTGATTATCACCCGGCTTGGAAACCAGGCTTGAATATTCTGTTGGGTAAAATGGGTAATCCCTTTTACACAGTCGGCAAGAACCAGCTGATATTTGATGGCGACTTGAGTCCTGAAGGCGGTGCTGCAAAATATGCATGGAATCTTACTGATTTAACCAGTGCCAAGTTAACTGGCGGAGCTTTCTGGTTACGTGAAAGAAGCACTGACGCAGATACCAGCATTTTTGGCATTCAAGGTTTGCTGAAACATAAACTTTCAGACGATAGCCATATTCTTGGGGGTATCAGCTATTATGATTTCGGCAATATTCAAGGCCAGAGCTTAAGTGGTATAAGTGCAAGTGGCAACACTACATCCGGAGGCCTTTACGTCAATGATTACGACATCCTGGAAGGTTTTGCCGAATATGGCTTTAAGCTCGGTGATGTGCCGGCGTCTGTTTTTGGCTCTTATGTAAACAATATAGCAGCAAGCACTTCCGAAGACACTGCCTGGCTTATTGGAGCAAAGTACAATAAGGCAAAGAAACCGGGTTCATGGGAAGTTTCCTACAATTACAGGGACGTTGAGAAAGATGCTGCAGTTGGCGGACTTTGTGATTCTGACTTTATAGGCGGCGGTACTGACGGCACAGGCCATGTGTTAGGCTTTAAGTATCAGTTAGCGAAGAATGTACAGGCCGGTCTCAGCTACTTCATGAACGAGAAAAACGCCAGCAGCACAAGAAACGATTATAAGTTGCTTCAGGCAGATTTGGTTTTCAAGTTCTAACAATGTTTACTAAATTCTAACCTGATTCTAACAAAAATCTAACATTAGAATTGTATAATTCAAGGAAATGAAAAAAGGAGATTTTAAAATGAAAAGAATTATTGTATGCGGCCTGATTATGATGGGTTTGGTTTTAGCCTCTGAGCTAATCGCAGCCGAAAAACAAACGCTGCAAATAGATGGCTCGACAACAGTCGGGCCGATTGCAGATGTCTTTGCCGAGGCTTTCAAGGGTAATTATCCGGATTTGGAGATAACCGTCAAAAAGACTGGAAGCGGTGACGGTGCTGCTGCCTTGGTAGATGGCAGATGTGACATAGCGATTATGAGCCGGTTTGTGAAAGAAAAAGAATTCAAAAAAGCTGTAGAGAACGGGATATTTCCTGTGGCACACGTAGTAGCTATGGATGGTGTCTGCGTTGTCGTTCATCCCTCCAATCCTATCACACAGCTAAGCACCTCTCAGATTCGTGATATCTACAAGGGCAAAATTACAAACTGGAAAGAGGTTGGCGGGACGAATTTACCTATTGTGGCAATCAGCCGAGACACCTCATCGGGAACTTACGAGACTTTTCACGGTCTTGTTATGAACAAAGAAGAGATGGGGTCAAAGGTTGAATATGTAAACTCCAATCCACAGGCACATGCCAGGGTAAAGACTACCGTTGGAGCTGTTGGATATGTGGGAATCGGTTTTCTAGATGCAAATGTCAAGGCTCTGAAGGTTGACGGAATTTTACCTTCCAGGCAGACTATTACGACCGGCCAATATCCGGTTGCCAGGCCGTTGTTTATGTTTACAAACGGTTATCCAAAACTCGGCAGTATGACATATAAATTCTGCACCTTTTACCTGACTGAAACCGGCCAGGAAATTATAGAAGCTAAGGGATTTATTCCGGTGACAAACTATTAAAGAATCTCATGAATGATATTGTTCAAAACAATAAACTAAAACCGGCGGCTGGTATAGACCAGTCGCTGGTTCTTACGCCTTTACAGGACTTGGGAGGATTTTTATTTCATCACCTTGGGCGTCTGCTGCTTTTGCTGATAACCTGCAGTTCAGTCCTTTTAGTACTGTTGATTTTCTTTTTTGTCATTCGTGAAGCGGTTCCTTTTCTGACGAAGTTCAGCTTAACGGAATTCCTGACAACAAAGTCGTGGTATCCCGAAGCTGCTATACCTAAATTTGGTGCACTGTCTTTGATAGTGGGCTCCTTATATGTGACCATAGCTGCTCTTGTATTTGCTGTCCCGACCGGAATCCTGGCTGCGATTTTTTTAAGCGATATCGTTTCGTTAAAAATCAGGGATTTTATAAAACCGGTTATCGAAATTCTGGCGGCCATTCCATCGGTGGCTTACGGGTTTTTTGCGGTCCTTGTTTTAGCTCCATGGATGCAGAACAAGTGGGGTTTTACAACCGGAACCAATGCCTTAAATGCCTCGATTATTCTTTCCATAATGGCCCTACCCACCATCATCAGCGTAGCTGAAGATTCAATATCGGCAGTTGGCAGGGAATTGCGAGAAGCGTCTTATGGTTTAGGAGCAACCAGGTTTGAGACAATATTCAAAGTGGTTATACCTGCGGCTCACAGCGGAATAATTGCAGCGATTGTTCTGGGGATGATGAGAGCTATTGGTGAAACGATGGTGGTCTGGATGGCATCAGGAAATGCCAATCAGATACCTTCTCCATGGTGGGATTTATCTCAATCTGTTCGTACCATGACGGCGACAATAGCTGGTGATATGGGCGAAACACCGAAAGACTCACCTCATTACTGGTCTCTTTTTGCTATAGGCGTCGTGCTTTTGCTAATGACGTTTTTACTTAATATCATCAGTGAATATTTCCTTGCCTCAGCCAAGAAGAAAACGGGGAAATCCTAAACTATGCGTCTGATTATTCGCGGAATAACTGATAAAGCGTTTACCATCCTGACAGGGACAAGTGTTGTACTGCTTACATTTGTGCTACTTATTGTTCTTGGGCCTATGGTCTGGCGCGGCTCAAAGGCTGTTATATTCAAAGATACGGTCGAATTTAGAAAAATGCAGCTTGACCTTTACAATAGAGGTAATCCTGCAAATCTTAAGGTTGAAAATGCTGAAACTGAGAGTTTTCGTAAAAATGTGTATGAAACGACAGATGATTTCAAACATGGCATTGATACCGAAGCGTTGGTAGATAAATCAAAACAAATTTATCGTCAACTTGGTAAGGAGCTGCGATATAAAGAAGTAACCGACGAAGAGTACCAGAGAATTCGTTCACTCGCAAGAGAGTTGAGAGACAGGCTGCAGATAGCCCTTGAAAGTAATGATAAAAAAGTAATAAAAGAAAACATCGATTATGTTCTGCAATACCGCCTGGATAAAGATTTGGCTGATACTGCCGCTTCTGAGTTTTTTGTGTTAGCCGAAGATTTTCAGCAATCTGTCGAAAATATCGATCTGAATAAGCGTCAGCAATATGCCGCCTCACTGCAGCAAGTTGAAGAAATTATATTTCGTCTCTTAGGCCCTAAGCCCGGTGAGCCGGTGCCGGCTTTAACTATGGATCGATACGGTGCTACACGCTGGGACCTGGCACAAAAACTTTTAGATCAATTGCTATGGTCAGAAAAGTGGATTCAGAAAGAAGATGGTCAGCCGTTGGTTAAAATTCGAGTTTCAAGAGCAGAAGAATTTGCGGGGACAAAATTAGAACCCCTTTTTGGATATGTTGAAAACAACCTTGGCAAAATGCTGAAACCTGAATTTACAGTTTACTGGCAGTACTTTATCGACGACAGCACGCCAGGACATTATTTTGGCGGTGTCGGGCCTGAGATTTTAGGGACATTGCTGCTTACGCTTTTAGCGATGCTGTTTGTATTTCCTTTGGGAGTAATTTCGGCAGCCTATCTGGTGGAATGTGCTTCTGACAATATTGCTATCAGGATAATTCGTATGTCCATAAACACGCTTGCCGGTGTTCCAAGTATAGTTTTTGGACTGTTTGGGCTTGCATTTTTCGTGTTGTTTTTTATCCCTCTTTTTGGAGGACCGTCCAAGCCGTGCATCCTGGCAGCCTCTCTGACGTTGGCGGTACTAACTCTGCCAGTGATGATCAGGGCTAGCGAGGAAGCGATTCGTTCAGTCCCGCAGAGCTACAAGGAAGCCTCTTTGGGACTCGGAGCAAGCAGGTTCAGGACATTCGTGAGAGTAACTTTGCCTGCTGCACTGCCGGGAATCCTGACGGGTGTAATATTGAGCCTCAGCAGAGTGGCCGGGGAAACAGCTCCTATTTTGTTTACCGGGGCGGTTGCACTTGGCCCCTTACCAAAATCGCTTTTTGATCCGACCATGACATTATCTTACGGCAGTTATGATATTGCAGTTGGTGATAGACTTGCAATGATGGTGCCGCATAATCAGTACGGTATGGTTGTAACACTTGTTTTGCTTATACTTTGCCTCAATGCTATTGCAATTGTTCTGCGAGCAAGAGTATCCAGAAAGCTAAGAGGACAGTAAAACAACAAAGGGATTTAATTATAATGCAAAAAGGAAAAGATAAAATGCCGACATCCGCTTTGGAAAATCAAGTAAGCATCGACCACATCAACTCTGTCGTGAGTTTGGGGCAAAAAGCAGGCTCTGGAATTAAGGAGAAAAAACCAGATTGCAAGTGTGCCGTAATAAAATCCGAGAACTTCAGTTTCTATTATGTCACCAAAGTTGGTGTCAAAGATATAACTATGGAGATTTACCCATGCAGTGTGACAGCGATAATCGGTCCAAGCGGCTGCGGCAAAAGTACTTTCCTGCGAAGTGTCAACAGGATTAATGATCTTATCCCGCATACCAGCATTGAGGGCAGACTGCTGGTAAACGGTCATAATGTATATGATAAAAATACCAATCTGGTTAATCTCCGCCAGCAGGTGGGTATGGTGTTTCAAAAGCCGAACCCTTTTCCTAAAAGCATATTTGATAATGTTGCTTATGGTCCAGGATTACATGGAGTAAAAAAACGTTCTGCACTGCAACAAATTGTTGAAGAAAGCCTCAAAGCCGCCGCTTTATGGGATGAGGTAAAGGATGATTTAAAAAAATCAGCTTTAGCACTATCCGGCGGCCAACAACAGCGGTTGTGTATTGCCCGTGCTTTAGCTACCAGGCCTAATATTATTTTGATGGACGAACCCTGTTCAGCTTTGGACCCGATAGCCACAAGTAAGATAGAAGATTTGATAGATAAGCTTCAACATGACTATACAATCGTTATTGTTACCCACAATATGCAGCAGGCAGCAAGAGTTAGTGAAAGAACAGCTTTTTTCTGTCTGGGTGAGCTGATAGAATATGATTCAACAGCCAGGATATTTCGTAACCCAGGTAAAAAACAAACCGAAGATTATGTAACTGGAAGATTTGGTTGAAATTACAATAAGAGCAACTTTTAGGAGTTAGGTTATGGCTAAACACTTACAGAGAGAAATAGAGAACCTGAAAAAGAAATTACTGGCCTTAGGTGCAAATGTGGAAACTTCTGTAAGGGAGGCTACATTGTCCATCGAGAAACTAGATGCCGATCTGGCTCAAAAAATAATAGAAAATGATATCAACATTGACAATACAGAGGTTGAGATTGAGGAAGACTGCCTAAAAATTCTTGCTCTACATCAGCCAGTGGCTGTTGATCTGCGTTTTATCGTTGCTGTTCTGAAGATAAATAACGATCTTGAGCGTATCGGGGATTTGGCTGTCAATATTGCTGAGAGAGCGGTTTTTCTTGCAGGTCAGTCCAAGGTCAATATTTCAATCGATCTTGTTGATATGGCTCATAATGCCCAATCAATGTTAAAAAAGAGTATAGACGCTCTGATTAATTATGATACCGAGCTTGCTCATAAGGTCTGTGTAAGTGATGATATAGTTGATCAGATGAATCGCCAGATGTACTTAAAAGTCCAGGAGGCTATTCTGAAAAACCCGGAACAAATAACACCTTTGATACACTTACTTTCGGCCTCACGCCATCTGGAACGAATAGCTGACCATACTACCAACATTGCAGAAGATGTGATTTACATGATTGAAGGCCAAATCGTACGACACAGGACAGAAGAGTATAAATAGGCGAAGGAAGCCTCGTCTGGATTTGAATTGTTATTTACTCACTAAAGTTGCAATCATGATTTCAAAAAAGAGTAGTTATTGCTCCTTGTTAGTATAATCTGCAAGCTAACCTTCGGGATGTATAATCTGTTGTCAAATTGCGATAATCAAAAGGACGAAAAAAGTCTTACAAAATACTTTTAAAAGTACTACTCAAAATAGTTTAGGTTGGGCTGGAATTTTGTATCCGTTCTTTGCAAGAACGGGGACATGCAATTGTGATCAGTCTTTGTGAGAATGAGGTCAAAAACCGCTACATTTTTGATTTACAGTTTTGCCGTTGCATTCAAACTAAGCTCGTGTTTTATCTTTGATAGTATCAAACTCATATAAAGAGACAGATAACTTTTTGGGATACTACGTCACACATGATTTGGAGTTGGCCGGTGTTGAGATCATATACCTTGACAACATCCTCATACTTGTGTTCTTCGGGGAAAAGGTCGGTTAGCAGATTAGGCATTTCCAAAAGCTTATTCTTGTTAAATATAACGGTTTCTTTCTGTGGGAAAAGGGCTACATAAAAGATATCGCTTTCAACCAGGTCCTGAAAGAAATGAGTGCCAAAAGAAAGCTCCGGCATTAAATTTCCGCCTTCATAAGCTATTTCGGCAAGCACCGTTATCTTATTGATTTCGGCAAAATTAACTGGAACACCTAAGCTTGGCGTGGTAGTACCCCATCTGCCAGGGCCTAACAGGATGGTTGGAGTGATTTCCCTATTGGCTATCTGCCTATTCAGCTTTCCTATCAACCTTGCAATGCTATACTTCTGTGAAATCGGAGTTTCCACATATGCCTGCGGGTCGACATAAATAATTCTTTTAATTGGCTGGGAAATACTGCCTCCCATAGTGTGCCCCTGTGAAGCAAAAAGTACTTTTTCAGGTTTAATATTTTCGGGAAGTTGCACGCTTGCTTTTATTCCTTTGGTTTGCAGAGGTCTGCATTGAACTAAATTGATTTTGAACAAATCATCATCTGTAAAGTTAACCGTGAATTCTATGTCGACTGGGTATTGATAATATTTTTCCAGTGTTTTCAGTATTTTCTGCATTATTTCCGTAAAGTTGGTGTTTGATAGGAGCTTCTTAAATGTCAGGAGCCAATATCTTTGAGTTTTCATACCAAGTTCTTTCATTTTTCGCTCGGTATGTGGGTCTGTATCTGCTATCAAGTCCAGTTTCATATTGAGTTCATCATTCAATAGATCAGTCACACCAACAGTTCTCAAACAGTTTTGTTTGGTATCAAGAAGGTCGACATTATGTTGCGAGAATCTGCTTTCACCTTCTCTATCTGCATAAGGCCGTAACAATGGTTGGTCCAAAGCTATTGTTTGCGGGTAATCATCCTCAACACGGTCTACAGCTCTGGTCCCCAAGCCAAAGACGAGCCTCAGCATGCCAGCTTTGGGATCAAGTTCAGATTTCCAGACAAAAGTATTATATGAGACACCTACGCCGGCCAGGTCGGGGAAAAAGTAACTTTTCTTATAGGAGCCTGATACGCGTTGGACGAGCAAAGCCATTTGTTCATCCTGTTGGTCAAGGCCTCGCTGCAAACGGTATGCAAGAGCATCTTCGTCCATAGTGCTCGCATAAACTCTTCGCACAGCCTCTTCAAATTCAGAGTAACGCTGTTCGGGATCT
>JBDRHL010000041.1:0-9927 GCA_043816955.1 Planctomycetota bacterium
CAACGGGAACTATGACTTTTATTGCAGCGGCTCTGCTCCGGACCTCATCCTTACAGGAAATACTTTTACAAACAATATTTATATTCCCAGCGGGCCCATATCTGATCTCTCTTCCAATATTTTTAATTATAATAACAGTTATCCAATCCGAATATATGTCGATAGTGTCGGCCAATTAGTAAATTCCAATACGATCGATAATGTAACTTCAGAAAGTTATCTTGAAGTATCCGGCAGCACGGTGACAAAAGATGCGACCTGGTCAAATATTATACCTTATCATATTATACAAAGCTTAACCATCCAGGGCGCGGATGGCGCGGACAGTGTAACCACGTTGACCATTGAGCCGGGCGCTGAGGTACGTTTTAATGCAAATGTGCAAATGACCGTTGGTGCTTATTCGGGAGACCCCGGCGCGCTGATCGCAAATGGTACCGAGACCGACCCCGTTGTCTTTACATCTACTGGTTCATGGTATGGCATTCAATTTATTCCAACAGCAAGTGATAGCAGTATTTTAAATTACTGTGTCATTGAAAATGTTTCATATCCAAATGGCGCAATTTATTTATACCAGGCATCACCGACCATTACCAACTCCACAATTCAAAATATTACAGGCCCGGGAATTAGTATTTCTTCAGGATCGCCGACAATTCAATATAATACCATTCGAAACAGCAGCCATTCAGGCATTTATGTTGCCGGAACCGGAAGCAACAATGCCGTGATTCACTGCAACAATTTAAAAGATAATCTATACGGAGTCTATTTAACTTCTTCCGCGCAGCCCCAGATCCACAACAACAATTTTTTAAACAACCAGAATTATGGAATTTATAACCAGAGTACTGGTATAACCGTGGATGCAGAGAGTAACTGGTGGGGAGATCTAAATGGACCCAATACCAGCGGTGATAATGTCTATGGCGATGTGGATTATATACCCTGGCTTACCCAGGAAAGTGATTGTGTGACCGCGCCACCGACAAATCTCCCGCCAAACACACCGACCAATCCGAATCCTGAACATGGCGCTGTAAATGTTGAATTGGTGAGTGGAACCTTGGACACAAATTGGGTTGGGGGTGATCCCAATCCTTGGGATATGGTTACCTATGACATATACTTAGGTACGGTTTCTGATAATCTTTCTCAAGTCGGCGATGATATTAATTCCCCAAACTTCCAGTTAACCGGCCTTTCTGAAAGTACAACCTATTATTGGCAAGTCATCGCGCATGATGATGAAGCGCTTGAAACATCAGGCCCGATTTGGCAGTTTACAACTCAAGGCCCGTCGCCTGATCTTACCATAACAGACATTACTTTAGATCCTGCTGATAATATTGAAGCCGGCCAAGTGATTACATTTACGGCTACCATACAAAATGCCGGCGCCGGCCCTGCTGTGGATATCTTTTATGTCAAATTTAAGATTGATGGGAATAGCATTGGTTCGCAAGCCATCAGTCCCATTGTTGAAAGTGGTGCGAGTGTTCAGGCAAGTCAAAACTGGACAGCGCAATATGGCGACCATACGATTGAAGTGATCGCGGACAGTACCACAGTCATTACTGAAAGTGATGAATCAAATAATGCGCTATCGGAGCCGTTACCCGCAATCAATGATACCGTCCCTCCGGCCTTGATCAATTCATCGCCGGCCGATGGCGCGGTATTGCAAGAAGTAAGTAATATTGTGATTACCCTGCAGGATGCAAATGGGGGAATCGTCAATGACACTGAAGTGATCAACAGCTTTGTTGTATTAGATGGCAATAACCAGCCCATAAGCGGAAGTATTACGGAAAACAATGACGTCTTTACATTTGTACCAAATATATCACCTCTTCCTGACAACACCTATACCGTCTCTTTTACGGCAATTGACATGGCGGGTAATGCTCAAGCCTATAGCCTTTCGTTTATAGTCGACAATCTTCCACCATCTTCTTTTACCATTACAGGCGGTACGGTCTATAGTGGCGCCATTCAAGCCCGCCCGGTTCAGAATCAATCCAATACGGCAAACATCACTCTCACAGGAACACGGGATGACAATACCAGTGTGTGGGTGAACAATGTTCAAAGAGTCAGTTCAGGATCCGGCGACTGGACCATGAATATAGGGTTATCACAAGGAGATAACGCATTAGAAGTTTGGTTACAGGACGCGGCCAATAACAGGAGCGTTTCCGTATGGGTGGATATTCTTGTCGATTCGGTTGCACCGGCTGTTACATCGGTTATCCCTGCTAACGATAGCTTCCTTAATACTCCTCCAGCCACCGTGCTCATCAACTACCAGGAAGCAACCAGCGGCCTGAACATGAGCACCACTACTCATTCCATAAAGGACAGCAGCCAGACAGGGGTCGCGGGCAACTGGACAGAATCCGGCGGAAATCAGCTTATCTTTACTCCATCCAGCGCTTTTGTCGAGTCAGAGTATACCGTCGATGTCCAGTTAAAGGATAATTTAAGCAACCAGGGGACCGCTTCCCAGTATCAATTTACAGTGGACACCACACCGCCCCCAGCCCCGCAAATCGACCCGGTGACTTCACCAACACATACCATGAATCAGACCATTACCGGGACAAAAGAGGCGTATGCGAGTATCTTGCTCGACGGCCAGCAGGTCGTTGACCATACACAAGAAACCACGTGGCAGCATACTGTTACATTACAAAGCGGCACAAATACCTTTTCATTTACCGCGCAAGACAGGGCGGAAAATCAAAGTCCGTCAGAAAGCGTAGAAATCATATTTGATGATATACCGCCTACGGCAGTAACCACCCTGACCGTAAACGGGCAAGGTAACGGAACCACCATCATTCTGAATTGGACCGGCTATGATGAGTCTGCCCATGGTGATATCGATTATTATCGCATCTATTTAGAGTCTGCCCCCTTTACAGATGTTTCCGGCCTAACGGTTTTTGCCACTGAAAGCGCCGGCGCCTTTACCCATACGGTTCCAAACTTAACAAAGGGAAACACATACTATTTTGCTGTTGTTGCGGTAGATTTGATGGGTAATGCACTAAACAGTGTAACCTCTGTAAGCGGCGTGCCTTCTGATATTTTTCCACCTCCTGATGTAACCAATTTAAGCGTCCAGTCTTTTGAAACCGGTTTGATCTTTACATGGACCCATTCTGCTGGTTCTGATTTGGCGGGATACAAAGTTTATTTTGATAACGACACCCAAGGCGTTTTACTGCCCGCAACCCAGAATACCTATGAGAAAACAGGTCTTAACTCCTCTACAGGTTATCCTTGTAAAGTCAGCGCAATAGATGAAGATGAAAACGAAAGCAGCGGCATAACCATTACAGGCGTGACCTGGCTGGATAACCCAACCGGCCTGTCCACAACGCCATACAGCGGATATGTGGACTTATCGTGGTCAGGCGCAACTCCGTCTCAATATGTCAAACACTACCGGGTATATGTAAGCGATACCGATTTTACAACCGTTCAAGGGATGTCCCCGAACAGGATCGCTACAGGCGCCTCCGCAAAGATAACGGGATTAACAGACAATACAACCTACTATTTTGCCGTAACAACCATCAATACTTCAGACGGTGAGCGAAAACAGGTGTCCACCGTATCTGAAACCCCCATGCCTGATGAACTCGGCCCTGAAGTTATCGATGTACAAATGGATGGGGCGCCCTTAACAGATGGCCAAACCTTAAACAAACCGGTTACGTTTACATTAAACGCGTCAGATCCGGCAGGGGTAAGCCGGGTAGAATTTTTAATTGATGGTAATCTAGTCCATACCGATTATAATGGAACGCCGAATTATAGCTGGTATTGGAATATTGTATCTGCAACAGACGGCCCCCATACCATAAGTATTGTTGTCTATGATACGCTTGGAAATTCAACAACACTATCCTATAATCTTACCATAGCGCTTGTTCTGCCTGCCGCGCCAAACATTACCCAACCCTTAACCGGTCTCATCACCAATCAAACCTCGATCACGGTTTCAGGTAGCGCGGAAAAGCATGCGGAAGTCCTTATCTATTTGAATACAATACAGACGGGCGCATCCATATCCGTGGATGAACAAGGCAACTTTTCTACTTCCTTGACCCTTGTAGAAGGAGAAAACCGGATACAGGCTGCTGCTCAAAACAGAGCGGGTATCGGGCCGCTGAGCGCGGAAGTCATGGTAACCTTAGACACGACCATTCCGCAAGCACCGGCAAATCTTACCGCGCAGTCAAAAGAAGGGGGTCAAATAAGATTGGCCTGGCAGGTACCGGCAGATACCGTTGCTTCAGGTTATAATGTGTATCGTTCAGACTCATCGTTTGTAAACATTACTTCCGCAACGCAAGTGAATACACAGCCCGTCACACAAAATTCTTATATTGATCTGCCCCCTTCCGAAAACACCTGGTTTTATCGGGTCACAACAGTAGATAAAGCCGACAATGAAAGTGATGGTTCAAATGAAGTTAGTGCGATTTCAGATAACACCATGCCTCGCGCAACCTCCATTAACTATTACCCGCAAGGAAATTACGACCCTGGGACAGGACGTATGGGGCCCGGCCAGGTCGATTTGGAATTAATCGTTAGCGAACCTTTGCAAACGATACCCTTTATGAGCATTACCCCTGAAGGGGGCGCGCCCATTTCTATCGATTTGATGCAACAAGACGAGACCACATATACAGGCTTCTTCTTCATTGAAGAAACAACACCAACGGCAACTGCTTATGCCCTCTTTTCAGGCCGAGACCTGGTCGGCAATCGAGGTACGGAGATCGATGCGGGCGCAACAATCAATATAGATACGGACGGCCCGGCCATTATACGAATCGATTTGCAGCCCCAATCACCGATCCAAAATGATGAACAAAATCCAGTAGCAATATCCGTCACAATCGGTTTGGATGATGAAGTAAAACCAGGTACCGGACCCGAACTATCGTACCTCCTTTCAGGCCCTGGCAGTGAAGTAGCTGTTATTGCTAACTTAACTCAAATAAGCACACAAAATGACGATGTACAGACTTGGCAAGGGAGTTTTACCCTTCCGGCCGATGCGGGACTTACCGAAGCCGAGACTCTCCATCTGGTTTATCAAGCAATAGATGATTTAGATAATATCAGCACGCAAATTTCAGCTCCAAATGCATTTCAGGTATACCAGGGAGATCTACCGCCATTAGAAGCCCCGGAAGGTTTAACAGCCCAAGCGCAATCCGGCGGAAAAATAAGATTAGCATGGAATGAAGTTGAAATGGCGGTTGCGTATCAACTTTATCGTCAAGCGCCTCTTGAATCTGATTTAACGCCTTATCAACGATTGGAAGGTGTTCTGGAATATATTGATCAAACAACAGAAGATGGGCTTTATCGATACGCAATCTCAAGTATTCGACAGGAAAACAATCAGGAATCGGAAAGCGGCTTCAGTAATATTGTGGAAGTGACATCAGACGCCCAACCGCCGAACGCGCCGCAAACCCTGGGGCTGGAATTGATTCCGCAAGGTATTTTAGCGCAATGGGAAGCGCCGGCAGGCGAGAGTGTCAGCTATTTCCTCTACAGAGCGGATACCACGGAAATAACTTCTGTTGACGGGCTCACGCCTTTGATTACCGGCATTCAACAAACCACTGTAATCGATCCCAACCCTTCACTGACCGAGCATTGCTATGTCGTGACTGCAGTCGATGAAGCAGGCAATGAATCTTTACCATCAAACTCCGTATATCTCAATGTCGGTTTACTGCCGGTGTCGAGTTTACATGTGGAACAGATGGACAATGACCTCCCTGTTATTTCCTGGTCGCATCCAAACAACGGTAATCTTGCGGGATACGACATCTATCTGGGACAAGACAATCAAGGTGTGAAACTAAATGACGGCCATCTAACCGACCTGTCGTACACGGATACGGGATACACCAACAATGAACGGCAATACGCGATCATTGCCGTAGACAATAACGAAGAGCAGAGTCTCAGTCGAACTATCCTCTTGCCGAACATGAAAGCAACAAGAGCGTCAGACGAACCGATCAAGCGTGGGGTCATGAACCGCCTGGAATATGTGGTTGAAAATCTATCATCACAAGCTATCGATAATGCCCGCTTACATGTCCTGTTAAATGACATAGCACACATTTCAGAACCATTTAATATCAGCTCAGGAGAAACAAAAACCATCCCGGTCATTGTAGGAGGATACGAAGACTTAGAAGATTTCGAGCCCCTTACAACCACCATTGAAATTACACCCAACCGGGGCGAGCAAGTAGAAATTACGCGCACATCTGAAATCCAGATCAATGACGGCATGTTGGTCCTGCAAATATTAAACGAAGAATTTATCCGAGGCGGGTCAGGAGAGGTAAGATTTACACTTGAAAACACGGGTGAAGAAGCAATTGAGATTGTTACTGCTAAGAATGGCGGCACAGCCCCATCAGATGAAATCACATTTTATCTATTGGATGAAGATGAAAATATACTAACATCCTTACCCTTTAAACAAAATGTGGGTAATGATGTGATAACGATCTCTAACAGGAATACCATCGCCCGAATCCCTGCCGGAGAAATATTTACTTCTCAGTCACTCGATATCCCTGTTCCTCCGAATCCACCGGACAATATTATCGTACGCATGGAGATCGAAAATCTCTATTATCATCAAGGTCAGGATGAAGAAGTGATCATGAACGGCCTGGCCACCACCCATGAAGTGACGCTGGTAGAGACCTCCTACCTTGGCGAGATCCTCGCTGTTGAACCGCAAAGCTCCAGAGGAAATGAGAATATAATTATCACAGGCCGGGCCGTGGACCGGGAAACCAATGACCCATTGCCAAATGCGGCATTAAATTTGATCATTTCATTAGACGGATTTGAAAGAACATTTGAAGTATTAACCGATGAAAATGGGATTTTTACATATACCTTTACGCCAATGAAGGGTGAAGGGGGTATTTATCAAGTCATGGCATTACATCCTGAGCTATTGGACCGTCCCAATCAAGCACAGTTTGCGATCAATCGGCTGGATATTTCTCCTTCAGTAATCCGACTCAATATTCCTAAAAATTATGAACAGACCATCACGCTTCAAGTGCATACCAGTGACGGAACCGATGCGACCAATCTTCAAGTAACCTGGGAAGCCATTGATCAGCAAGATGCCGTCTTTCCTGAAGGCGTCCATTTTACGCCGAATGATCCAATCACCCTTGGGTCTGGTGAGACAGGGAGCTTAACGTTTCGTATTTGGGCGGATAACACGGCCTTAGACATGGGGACCTTCTTATTTAAGATCAAAAGTGATGAAACCCAGAATGAGCCCTGGGGAACAGTATTGATCAACGCCGAATTTTCCGAGGCAAACCCCTTTCTCAATGTTACACCAACCCATATTGAAACAGGCGTTGCCCTTGGAGAAATAATAACCGAAACCATCGTCTTGGAAAACAAAGGCCTTGCAGACTTAGAAGATACAAATATTTCTTTAATTAATCCTGATGGGACAGATGCGCCTAATTGGGTCTTTCTCAACAGTTCCGATGACCTGGGAACATTGGGGATAGGGGAAGAAAAAGAGGTCAGCCTCTCCTTTGCGCCACCCACCTCAATTTTAGAAAATATCTATACGTTTTATCTTCGAATAACGAGCAGTAACTATCCTACCACGGATATAGGGCTCTATGTATCCGTGACCCAATCAGGGATCGGCAGCGTATTGTTTAAAGTCAAAGATATTTACACAGGGACTGTAAATGCAAACAATGAGCTGATCTATGGGCTGTCAGGTGCTAAAGTTAAACTCCAAAATGAAAAAGTCTTAACAGAAGTGTATGAACAGACAACAGACGATCTTGGCGAAGTCCTGTTTAGCAACCTCCCCACAGGCATCTACAAATATCGCATCACTGCTGATAATCATCAGGAAAAGATTGGACGACTATGGATTAAGGCAGGAGTCACCGTCACCGAAGATCTGTTTTTAACCTATAACCTGGTAACCATTGAATGGGAAGTCGTGGAGACCACCATAGAAGATGAATATGTGATTGTCCTTTCCGTGACCTATGAAACCGATGTGCCGGCGCCTGTTGTGGTGCTTGAACCAGCTTCAGCCCAATTGCCGGATCTCAAAGCAGGGGATGTCTTTAACGGTGAATTTACCCTCACCAATTATGGTTTAATACGAGCCGATAATTTAAAAATTAACCTCCCTCAAGATGATCAGTTTATCCATTATGAACTTTTACAAGGGATTCCGGATTCTATCGGGGCCAAAGAACGCTTAACCGTTTCATACAGGTTAACCTGCTTACAATCTCTTGATCAAGATGAAGAAACTGGCACAGGTGGCGCAAATGGTTCATATAGTGCATGTATGTCAGCATCTTATCATGGAGTATGTTCAAATGGATGCCCATATAGTGGAAACCCGCCGCATTGTTTTTATAGATCCAGTCCGGGTGGATCATATGTAGGAGGTACAGGGGGCCCTATTTACAGTGGAGGAGGTGGCGGGAGTCCGGGTGGATATGTTCCACTGGGTGGTGGTTCAGGCGGTTCAACCACAAGTGGTGGTGGTTCCACCTGTGTGCCGGAACCAGATGATGATGACGGGCAATCGCATTGTCCTTTTAGCAAATGTCCAACAGATGAAGATCAAGACAAATGCCACAATGCAGGTTCATGGGTCAATCCATTACACCGCATTTACAATGACAGGGAAACAGACCTTTCAGTGAAGGTCCCGGGCGGTACGATATCGATTGAGCGCTACTATTATAAAGAGCGTTGGTATTTTAAACACTGGCAAAATAAGATCGAACTCGTTAATCGAGGATCAGATAATCCAAATGTGCAAGAAATTGATAGTGTAAAGCGGCATGAAATCAAATATGAACCTTTTGAAGATAAAGATTTAGTAATTGAGACCATAGATAATAATGAAACAATAGACGGACCTCAAGTTTTTAAACATCAAAAGAATAAAATAAAATATCTTGGGGATAATATTTGGAGATGGGAAGATCGATTTGGGAATTGGGAAGAATATGAATGCTTTGGTTTTGAAGGAAACCGATATGCTTATTTAACAAGCTATGGAGATCGTATCGGTCCTATCGCGAAGCTCTTATATGATGACAGTGAGCCAAAACAGCTTATTGGAATTGCGGATCGAAATGACACCCAGGTGATCTGGTATTCATATCAAGATGGTGTTGATGGTAATATCATTATAACCGTACAGGATATGGATCAACGCACTGTTGAATATGAAATAAAAGATCTAACACTCGATCATCCGGATGAAAAAACGTATTATGGTGATTATTTCACTATTCTTAGAGTAAAAGATTCACGCGAAAATGAAACGTTTTATGAATATGATTTTATCAATATAACATGGGAAGGACCCGCTCCAAGTGATTATGCGGCCCCGAATAGTAACATTGCTAAACCATTAAGGTATGCGATTGTAAAAGAAATCGACGTCAAAGGCCGGGAAAAGATAATCACCTATACGGGACAAGGTAAAGTTGAATCTGTATTAGATAGTAACGGACACGGATATTACTATAAATACGGTTACGACAAAGGGGACCAAGAATATTATGCTCAAATTACGGATACAAACGGAAAGGTAAAGGAAGTTTGGTTTAATAGACAAGGGAAGACAAAGCGAGTTCGTGTAAACGGCCGTGAGATAAAAACCGTTATTCAAAGTCGCCGAGACTATATCATCAAAGACGCGAACGGAAATGAAACCACAAAATATTATGATGAATGGGGAAATCTTACACAAATAGTCTATCCGGATGAATCCTCTGTCTCCTATGAATATGACCGCATATTACAAAAGCGCGTCAAGAAGACAGATGAAAACGG
>JBDRHL010000042.1:0-2261 GCA_043816955.1 Planctomycetota bacterium
ACTGGCGAAACAGTCAAATTCTATTCTATAACAATCACCAAAGCTTATAAAGAAGGCGAAGCTTGGAAATACACAGACAGTTTTGACATTGAAGATATTCCCAAAGTCGCGTTGGTTGCAAACGAGGTTTACAAATACATAAGGTTAAAATCGACAGATTCCAATGAATGAAACAGCAAACAATACGAATCTTTTAATGAAATCAGATAACAGCCGGAATCTATGCGAAAATGTTCCAGACAGGCTTGATAATCATTCTGAGCTAATGACTGAGGCGGAACTCATCGCATTTCTACGGATACCAGAAGTCAGTAGCTCAAAAGATTACCATAATGTTATCGAAAACCTCAAGCGAATGCATGATTTACCCCGCATACACGTATGCGGCAAGCCTCTTTATCCCCGAGAAGCCATAAAAGAGTGGATTAGGGGAAAAACAATAAATGGAAAATAATCATGTTGCGCTCCGGTATCTTGCTGGTTATAATCTGGCTTGGGTTAATCCGAGCCTAACCAGCATCATAAGTCGGAAAGGAGTATGAAAAAATGAGACAGCTGGTAAAGCTCTGGGAAAGGCCGTCTTATGACGGGAAAAGTTTTGCTTATTACTTGCTATATACTGATGAAAATGGCAAGAGAAAACAGAAATCACTGGGTCATACAGACAAAAGGAAAGCCGAGCGGCAAAGAGCCCAATTCGAACGTGAACTGCGAATTGGTATTATTGAGCCTGGTTCCATGAAACTCAGCGAATTTTCGGAGGATAGTTTGATTAGAACTGGCAACCAAATTAGAGAAAATACACGGCGTGAATGTACTTCTGCTATGAAGCATTTTATTAACGTGGTAGGAAATATCGACTTCCTCCGCGTCAAACACAAACATGGCGAATTATTCCTTCAAACATGTTTGGATGAAAGTAATAGTCCCGCCACAGCAGCAAAGAAAATGCGTCATCTCAAAAGAATGTTCCAATTAGCAGTTGACCGTAGTCAACTGGAAGAAAATCCCTTGGCACGGGTCAAGCAGCCTAAAGTGCCTAAGCGGAAGATTCATGTTTATAATGACGGGCAGTGTATGAGTCTAATTGATGTAGCCAGAAAAACACATATAGGCTATCCTGTAAGGTGGGATATCTTGATAATGACCGCATTGTGTACAGGTATGCGACGCGGTGAATTGCTCAATACAACCTGGAGAGACATTGATTTTGAACGTAAAACTATCGAGGTCGCACCCAAGAAAAATTCAAAGTATGTTTGGGAATGGCACATCAAGGATACCGAACGCAGGACACTGCCGTTGACAGAAGATGTGGTTGCGTTGTTAGCTCAGCATCAGGCAGAACAACCGGAAGGTTATCCTTATGCCTTTATTCCTCCTTTCCGATACGACTACATACAGGAGTTGCGTAAGCAAGAAAAGTGGTCTGTTCGGAAGGGTAACTATCCGCTCAACAACTTTGACCGTCAATTCAGGTCTATTTTAGCAAAGGCAAGAATTGAAGATCGTGAGTTTCATGATTTACGGCGAACATGTATGAGCAACTGGTTTGCCCATGGCCTTAGAGAATTTGATGTTATGAAGATGGCGGGGCATTCAAACTTTGAAACAACAAGGAACTTTTACTTGGTGATTCGCAACGATCTATTGGACCGTGCCAGACAAGCAAGTACTGAAGGCATGAAATCAATTTCTGTTGCAAATCTGTTGCAAATGCCTTTTGAGGCAAAAAATAAAAAAGTGCTGCCAACGCAAGTATTTGACAGCACAAGACTTACAGAATACGCCCGACAGGATTCGAACCTGTGACCTACGGATTAGAAATCCGTTGCTCTATCCAGCTGAGCTACGGGCGCTTAAGTTTTAACTCGTTGCAGTATAACGACTTCCTATGCTTGCTGTCAATCATTTTTCAGTCTCCAAAAGCAGGCGTACCAAAACGTACCAATTTTTGACGCAGCCCCTGAGCGGTTGCGATCCGTGAACGTTGGATTAAATCGTCGGACACGGCAAGATAGAACTTATGAGTTGTGGCAAAACTTGCGTGACCTGCAAGTACCATTACATCATGTTCGCTCATGCCATTGGCAAACCACATGCTTATAGCTGTCCTACGAATATCATGGATAGTTCCCTTTTTGACACCCGCTTTTCTGAGGATAGTATTGAACTGGCGTCTAAGGTTGTTTACCACCTTAAGCCGAGAATCTGTAAGCGTCCACTTCCCCTTTGGTCGGAGCACATTTTGGATGTAGTCA
>JBDRHL010000043.1:0-3167 GCA_043816955.1 Planctomycetota bacterium
CTGAGTGTACTTTGCGGAATGATTTTATTATCAACTCCGGTATGAATTTGCGAAGCTAATAATAAAAATTCTGAATATTTGTTATTCAGGTCGCCGATAGTCGCATCATAAAATCTAAGATTCGAACCTGGACGCTGCTTAGCTTCAAATTGCTTTAATCTATGCCAGGCCAATAAGGCACTCATCTCTTCTAAAATGCCTTTAAGTTCAACAATAGCAGCCTGCAGATCCTGTTGGTTCATGTAAAAACGAAGTTGTATAACTATAAAAATGTTACTGTTTTACATATACATGTCATCATTGTTATCCAGGTCATCCCAGTTTATTTCATCTGGGTCATATTGTGAATTTTCACTCGCACCTGTACCGGTCTGTCCAGCGTCAATTATAATTTCCCTTCAAAGACAGTTATTTTTACCCTTACTTCATAACAGTTACCTTAGCTTATAACCGTTGGGGGGTGCCCCCCATGGGGGGCAAAATTTCGGATATTACTTATCTTTATATTTTCTCTTCTTTGCCTGCTCGGCTCGATAACTCGGGACATTCAATTCCAATACCACGCTGTGGTGTACAAGTCTATCGATGGCCGCAGCCGTGGTCATCGGGTCCTTGAAGATAATTTCCCATTTTGAGAACGGCAGATTGCTGGTAAGCAATACACTACCCCTCTCATAACGGTGTGCCAGCAGGGTAAACAATACCTCCATCTCTTCTCTGTCCTGCTTGACATAGCCGAAGTCGTCTATCATCAGAGCTTCGTAACCTGACAGTTTCTTGAGCATTTTATCCAGTTCCAGCTCTCTTTTGGACCTCAGTAACTGCTGGACCATAAGATCACAGCTGGCAAAATATACTTTCCTTCCCTGACGGGCCAATTCATGACAGATCGCACACAACAGATGAGTCTTACCGCTTCCGGGATTGCCGAAGGCCAGAATATTTTCACTGCGGTTAACAAACGATCCTTCCAGAAGGATTTTTACCTGCTGGCGTATCTTTAACGGCATACGTTTAAGCTCGAAGTTATCAAAAGTCTTTTCCAGGGGAAGCTTTGATGATTTGATAAGCCTTTCTATCTTGTTGAGACGACGAACCTCGTATTCTCTCTGGGCTAATTCCAGCAAATACTGTTCATAGGTTAAATCCTGCTGAGCAGCTTTTTGGGAAAGTTCAGCAAAATATTCCCTGAACATCGGCAGACGCAGTTCCTTGAGCAGGTGAACTAATTGTTTGTGATGATCATTGCTGCTCATACCAGCACCTCCTGATAATCAAGTAACTCGTCATAGATCTCTAAATCAACCTGGTCAATGTTAACATGGGTCACTGATGGTGGTTTTTGCTTTGATTCAACCATCTCTTGTACCGCCTTAAATGATAACTCCTTCTCCTGGTTGATTAAGTAACGCAAAATCTCATGAACCAGGGTCTCATTTTCTTTGGCCGCTAATTCCAGTATCTTCAGATATTCCTTGTTGCCGCGTTTGATTCCCAAGCTATCACGTAACACATCATAAGCTATCCTGAACTGTATACCGGGAAACATGTCGTCCTTGTAACAGTAGTGCTCAAAAGCGCCTGGCTTGCGAACCAGGATGTCAATAATATGACGATAGTTGATATGATGGCCGTTTTCTCCTCTCAGTCGTGGTAATACCTCAATCATTCGCTGGGCGTACCAGATCTCAATACACTCCGAGTATACACGTGCCTTAACTTTCTCACCCCTGAGTCTGCTGTGCAATGAATAGGTGTTCTTGAGTACCCGGATGGTACTGAAACTGCTGACCTTGCATTCGTGCTCGGTATAATCGGGCAATCTTCTTGCCGGCAGTCTTTTCAGTGCTGCCAGTTCTTCTGCCAGAAGTTCTTTCCTGCCGGAATTAAGCTGTTCGAACAGCTTGACCAGGAACTGCTCATACTCAGCGCGGCTGGCAAAATCCCGGCTGCCGCGAATAATCAGAACCTGTTCTATAGCATTTTTTAAACGGTAATGACGCTGTTCCACATCGCCGTTTTCATTCGGACAACCCGGCTGTGTCTTACAGCTTTCAAAACCATAATGACATGCCAGGGATTTGTAATTCTCGTTGAATATTTCCGGATTGCCAACTGGGTTGATAGCACACCTGAGATTGTCGGTCTTGTGGTATTGAGGGACACCACCTAATTTCCACAAAGCCCTCTGAAGGCCGGCACTTAGGCTCTCGTAACTTTCTGAAAAGCATATGTTGCCGGTCTCCCAGTTGGAATAGCAAAGAACAAAGTGGTATAGCATATGATCGAAGGGCATGCCGTTAATGGTTATGCGCGCAAAGTTCATATTGGTAAAGTCGGATTCAGCCCATTGGCCGGGATGGTAAATCTGTTGGAAAAAGATTTCCTTGGCTGGTCCCTCTAAGGCCTTCCACTGCTTTATCCTTCGCTGAAAGGTGCGAAGTTGTTTATCTGTGTATCTGCCGGGACACTCTCTCTGTAGGTGTTCAAACAATGACTTGGCTTCTATTCCGCCGTTGGTCTCAAGAAAATCTTTAAGCCATGGCCAATCCGGCTCAAACGCATCTTCATGCGTCTTCCAGGTGTGCTCTATTTTGCACTCACCGGGCAGCTGGCCGTTCCGGAGGTATTTTCGGGCGGTTTTGACACTCATGCCTGCCAGATCCGCCGCCTGGTACAGGTGATCTACTTTGTTTTTCATCTCGAACAATCTCCTTACCTGTCTGTCAGTAACCATCTGCAATCTCCTAACTTAAGGAAATCCAGATAGTTTATTGTCTCTGACTAATATCCGGTAATTTTAACTGTCGTTGACAGGTAAGAATAATTGTCGCTGATCATGTTTGACTTCTTCGTCGGCCAGCATAGTCAAAATCGCCTGAAGACCTTTATTGCTTGTCTTCTGAGCAATCTCACGATAAAAGCTTTCACCATCTTTTTCCATCTGTAATGCGTAGTCAAATATATCCACAATTTTGCTCATTTTTTATCCCTATGGTCGGTACTGGAAATCATTTTTTCAAAATCCTCGATGTTATTAACCGGCCGATTACAAACATAATTTTCACACACATAAGCGGTTGCTTTGCCACCTATGGCAGTCTGATTCTTAACAAAAGGTATAATTCGCTCAATTGCTATACCTTTTTTGCCCTGTTCATGCAGCA
>JBDRHL010000044.1:0-12520 GCA_043816955.1 Planctomycetota bacterium
CAAGTTTTCGATACAGCCGATCAGTTAGACAAGGACGTTGGTAAGGCTTGGTGTGCTGTTACTTGCCAGCCAGAAACCATCCGTTCTTTATGCCTTTTTCCTTGGATTGAATCGGCAATCAATAACTAAAATTGGTATAACAGATACTGTTTGAGATTTTGCTCCTCTCGCAATCAGAAAAAGCACCACAGTCGTATTACTCGCAAAAACGCTATCAAGAAATTTTCTCGATACTGACGTCTTCATACAGGCAGCGACAGACAGAAACCTCCAAGAAATCATAGATTGCAAAGGCATCGAAGAATTCTGCAAACTAGAGCAGGAATATATCTGCTGTATCGATATTGAAAACGCCGTCATCGCTCCAGGAGGTAGTGTCGTCTACAGCCCGCAAGCCATGCGCCACCTCAATTCAACAGGCTTTATAATACACCTCGACCTGCCGCTGGACGCGCTGCGGAACAGGCTCGACAATATGAACTCAAGAGGCGTCATCATGGAAAATACCCAGACTCTCCAAAGCCTATACGAACAAAGACATCCCCTGTATGGAAAATACGCAGACCTGACCGTAAACTGCCTCGACAAAAACCATGATCAACTTGTTACTGAAATTGTCCGAGCAATAAAATCCCATCCCCAGGAAATACTATAAATTCCAGGCTCTGGCAAAGGCTGCGAAACTGCGATCGTAAGTTTTCTCGATTTCATCCGGGAAACAGCATGCGGGAAGCTGTTGAGACAAAAGATGTGAGCTCAGACAGTCGCAGCAAACACCCTTTTTCGGGCAACCCGGATATGAACAGTTGCAGTTGCCCAGATTTTTTTCTTTTCCACACTCCATTTTTTCTCCTCAAAATACCTTGTCACAAGTTTACATAAATTATCGTCGAAAGCTAACTAAAATGCAATTCAATAATATCTTTGTCATGCAGGATGTGTGTTCGGTGCACGTTTTGGCCGTCATATACCCCCGTACCCCATGCCCTGGCACTTTTAAGCCTCTCAGCCAGTTCACGATGTATCGCCCGCGCCAGATCAAGCACCGTCGAGCCCGTCGGCAGGGTAAAAGGCTCTGTCATATCTGCAGGCTTACCGGGCTTTTTGGAATATATGCGCAATATGCCAAGCTGTCTGTAGATGACCTCGCAAAGCTTATCAAGACCTCGACCGCTTGCCACTGATACCTCGACAAAATCGAAAGGCTGTTTGCAAAGCTGTTTAAGAGCCTCCATTGTGCCCGGCTCAGCCAGATCAGCCTTAGTACATACCACAAAGGCCTTTTTACCAAACGTGTTGCCTTTTACGTCTTTCTCGCCTGTCTGTTCGTCGACCCAAAGCTGTCGTGAGTCCAGAAAATTCAGACATACCTGCATCTGCTCGAAAACATCGCTGCTCAGATCAATCACAATTGCAATCAGGTCACAATTGCGATAGGTGCCAACCTGCTCCCCAGCCACATAGTCAGCGGTAATCGGCGGCATATCAACTAACTGAATTGATACATCCTCATATTTTGCCATTCCCGGCACGGGCAAAGCGGTGGCGAAAGGAAAGTCAGTAATATTTACCCTGGCATTGGTCAGGGCCCCCACAATCGTGCTCTTGCCGCAATTGGGCATTCCCAGAAGCACAACCTGGCCGGATCCCTCTCTGTGTACATGAAAAACATCTATGCCCCTGCTGCCTTTTTTTTTCTGTGTTGCAATCTCTTTGAATTTGCTCAGCTTGCGGCGCAGGTCCGCACGCATATGTTCTGTCCCCTTGTGCTTGGGGATAACACGGAGCATCTCTTCGAGAGCAAGAATTTTTTCTTCGCTGGTCGTTGCGGCTCGAAACCGCTCATCTGCCTTATGATATTCCGGTGTTAAGTTTGCAGGCATAAAATGAGTAAAAATAAAAACCAGCCGCACAGTATCACACTTAAAAATCATTCAAGCGTGAAACAACCGCTTCCATTTATTTTGACCCGGGGGTTATCCCGGGTTTCTTCAAACCGTAATTTTTATCTACTCTGTAACTTTTTCTGCCACAAGATCGCCGACCTGACTTGTCGAATAGCCCATTTTGCCTGCCTGAAGACTCTTGAGCTTATTGGCTGTAACAAACTTGACACTTTCCTCAACCCTAGCCGCTGCCTTATCTTCACCCAGTGTCTCAAGCATCATCTGCACCGAGCAAACTGCTGCCAGGGGATTTATAACGCCCTTGCCTGTATACTTTGGAGCACTTCCGCCGATCGGCTCAAACATGCTGACGCCTTGGGGGTTGATATTGCCGCCTGCCGCTATGCCCATACCCCCCTGTGTGATGGCGCCGAGGTCGGTAATGATATCGCCGAACATGTTGCCGGTAACGATCACGTCGAACCATTCGGGATTTTTCACCATCCACATGCACGTTGCATCGACATGATAATAATCCCTGCGAATATCCGGATACTCCTTTTTGCCCATCTCATGGAAAGCACGTTCCCACAAATCATAAACATACGTCAAAACATTCGTCTTGCCGCAAAGTGCCAAAGTATTTTCTTTGCCTTTGCCTCTTGCTTTCTTGCCGTATCTGCGGGCATATTCAAACGCATACTTCAGACACCTGTCGACCTGAAATCGTGTATAAACCGCTGATTGAACTGCAACCTCATGAGGCGTACCCTTCATCGTAAAACCGCCGGTTCCCGTATAAAGGTCGCCGCTGTTCTCGCGAACAACAACATAATCAATATCCTCAGGCCCTTTATTCTTCAAAGGTGTCTCAACACCCGGATACAGCCGCACAGGCCGTAAATTGATATACTGGTCAAGCTCAAAGCGCGCCTTGAGCAGAATCCCTTTTTCCAGAATTCCGGGAGCGACGTCCGGATGACCGATCGCGCCAAGAAGGATTGAGTCAAACTTCCTCATCTCTTCGATGGCGCTGTCAGGCAGCGTCTCGCCGGTCCTCTTGTACCTCTCGCCGCCGAAATCGAACTCCGTCAAATCAACCTTAAAACCAAACTTCGCCGCAGCAGCCTTCAAAACCTTCACCGCTTCAGCCATAACCTCAGGCCCCGTCCCATCACCAGGCATAACCGCAATCTTGTATGTCTTCATTCAAAAAATTCCTTTCGTCAAGAAATATATTTCTATAAAGTTAAAAATCCAAATGATCAAAACTACTAATTCGTTTTCTTCAAATCTAAATTTCCGCTGTTGAATTCCACGAGTTTCTTCCAGTCAATAGTTCCCTTTTCGCAAAATTCTGAAACGAATTGGTGAGTGAACGAATTTATGACTTTTCCTTTCTGTCTGATAAAGACATCATTATGCTGTTTAGCTCGATAACCAAGAGGTTCGATGATATCAGTATAAAGGTTTTTGTTTTCACTAATGAGATACCAGAAATTCTGATTCGCGAATCGAATTTTCAATTGCTTGAAACCAATCTATGTAATCACCTACCGACTTTTCGACTAAAATAATTTCTTCTTTAGTGAGTCTGCGTTCAAGAACTTGGTTGGCAACTTCTTGAATATCTCCAACATTTATAGAATAGATTATTTTGTCGTTTCCATCTTTTTTCATTTGACTATCCCTCTAATATTCATTGGTGGAAAATGTTCTGGCGATGCCATCGAATTGCATTATGATGCGGATATAGTTCTCTTCTACTCGGCAAAAATATTCTCATATGTCTGCTCGATATTACTCGGATAAATTCATAATTTCCTAGTATTCCAAAATCTGATGGCAAAGAATGAACTTTTGAAGAAACGTTAATTGTATAGTCATCTTGCAATGTAAACCAACCAACATCGAAAGCCCAATGATGTAGATGGCACAGCGCTAATCCATTCCAAATATCATCTCGCCCCAGAGTACTATGGGGTACAATATGGGCTGCTTCAACCTCCCATGATAGAGAATCAGGGGAATTAATTTTCATCCCACAAACAGAGCACTTGTAATCATATGCATCAATAATTGCTAGACGAAACCCTCTGGTTCGTATGGCAGATTCTTTGGTTTTTTTGATAATTTTCTTTTCTTTATCAAACGGATTATAGTTTTCAGGTCTTGGAGATTCAGTCAACTTCTTTACAATCTTCTGAACTTCGTAAGACTTAGTTGGTAAGAAGTTCTTTCTTGCGGTAGGTATGTTTGAAAGTTTTAGTGCTTCATCAAATCCTTTCTCCGTTAACATCCATTCTTTTTTCTTCGTGAGCTGGAGCGTCTGTGTTGGACGCGAAACCAATTTTTCTTTTGCCAGGAAATCCGCTGCTCTAAAAAGTAATCTATGCCAGAGGAAAGCCTTTTTAACACGATTCTCTTTACGATATACTGTCTGCAAGAAAGCAGAGCGTTGATGTTCATTTAGACCGAATTCATTTGCTATTTCATCGACTATTTCTTGTCCGGGACCAAACTCTTTGATGACTCCCCCATGTCTCAGCAACGCTTGAAGCAAAACTTGCTCAACTTTTTGCCTTACTGGCATATTAAACTTTTCTAGCATTTTACTTTCGTAACTCATTTTTACTCTTACATTCATCCTTTTCTTTCTGTGCAAAGTAAAAACTTTTTGTTTTGTTAAATTGCAAACATCTTTCCCATGCATCTCTGAAACGGTTCGGCCATTTGCCCGGATAACAGTTTTTCTTGTGCCAGACAAATTCCTCCGTCCATAACCAGCCTTGCTTTTTCATTTCGAGAATAAGTTCGATTACGTAAGTGTGGCGCTCTCCTCTTATAACTTTTTCCTTTATGTTTAAAATAAACGTTCCATCCGGCTTAAGCACTCTCAGAAATTGTTCAGATTTTGGCAAAAACCACTCTACATATTTATTTGGACTAACTCCACCATAAACATTTTTACGGGCTTCGGCGTATGGCGGCGAGGTTACTATAAAATCTATACAGTTATCAGGAAATGTCCGGAGAACCTCCTCGCAGTCCCCACAGATTATTGTATTTTTGAATTTTAATCTGTCTTTTTTCATTTTTATTTTCTATTTTTGATGTGCTCAAGCAGTCCGCCGTCCCTTATTATTCCCAAAGCAAAATCAGGTAGCGGTCTAAAACTGATCTTTTGGCCGTTTGTTTTGTCCACGATTATACCCTTATCATAATCAATTTCCACTTCGTCGCCATCTTTTATAATATCAGCCGCCTCGGACGACTCGATAATATAAAAACCGTTATTGATACAGTTGCGGTAGAATATCCGAGCAAAATTTTTCGCGATAACCGTCTGCACCCTTACTCCGCGAATCGCCCATACCGCGTGCTCCCTGCTGCTTCCACAGCCGAAGTCATCGCCCGCGACAATAACATCGCCGGGCTGTACCTTCTTTACAAAATCCGCGTCCAGGTCTTCCATACAATGCTGCGCAAGCTCTGCTGCATCATCGGTATTAAGATACCGTGCTGGAATTATCTCATCGGTATTAATATGATCCCTTTTATAAACATGGGCCTTTGACATAACATGCTCCTGTAAATTAGAATCTCGAATTCCGAAACCCGAAACAATATCGATGTAATCAGTGTTTATAAGAATTTTCTCGGGTCCGCCAGTTTTCCTTCAATAGCAGCCGCTGCTGCAGTCGCAGGACTGGCTAGATATACCTCACTCTTGGGATGTCCCATTCTGCCGACAAAGTTGCGGTTCGTCGTACTTACGCACTTTTCGCCTTCCGCGAGTATGCCCATAAATCCGCCAAGACATGCTCCACATGTCGGCGCGGAGATCACACAGCCCGCATCATAGAATATATCAAACAGGCCTTCATCTTTCGCCTGTTTCCATATCGCCGGTGTCGCGGGCACAATTATAGTGCGGATCGCGACCTCTTTGCCTTTAAGTATCCTGGCAGCGATTCGCAAATCTTCGATCCGTCCATTGGTGCAACTGCCGATATAAGACTGGTCCATCGCTATGCCAGCGCATTTGCCTATCGGGACACCGCCGCTCGGCAGATGAGGCAAAGCGACCATAGGCTCAAGTTTTGAGCAGTCAAACTCCTCGACCTGAACATACTCAGCATCCGTATCGGATTCAAAAACAGTATAATCTTTCCTGTCCCTTAAATGCTCCGCAAGATACTTTTTTGTAACCTTATCAACTCCCATTATCCCGTTCTTGCCGCCGGCCTCGATCGCCATATTCGTGATAGTCATCCGAGCTTCCATCGACATCGAACTCAAAGCAGGCCCGACAAACTCCATCGCCTTATAAAGGGCACCATCTGTACCGATCCTGGCAATAACCGCGAGGATCACATCCTTGCTGTAAACACCTTTGCCAAGCGAACCATTCAAAACGAACTTCATCGACTCAGGAACCTTGAACCAAAGCTCACCCGTTGCTATAGCAGCCGCCAGATCTGTCGAACCGATACCCGTACTGAACGCGCCAAACGCACCGTAAGTGCACGTATGCGAATCGCCGCCCACTATCACCTCGCCGGGACGAATATGACCCTGCTCCGGCAAAATCGCGTGACATACACCCGCCCTACCGAGCCTATAATAGTACTTTATTTTGTGCTGCCTCGCCCAGTTATCAAGCCGCTTATGAAGCTCAGCGCTCTTGATATCTTTCGCAGGCTGAAAATGGTCAGGCGTAACAACTATTCCTTCCGTATCGAACACCTTATCAATGCCCTTTGCTTCCAGCATCTTTATCGCAGGCGGAGTCGTAACATCGTGACACATCACAACATCTATCTTCGCGTTTATCAGCTCACCGGGACGGACACTACTCTTGCCCGCAGCCTTCGCTAAAATCTTCTCCGTTATCGTCATTCCCATCACAACACCTGCTTCAAATACGATATTGCTATAGTTCCATTCTCGTTTCTCCCTGGCTTTTGCCCATCACCCGCATTCTGTTGAGGGCATCGACATATGCTTTTGCGCTTGCTTCGATGATGTCGGTTGAGATACCTCTGCCTACATATGTTCTTCCGGCGTGACTGATTCGCACAGTAGCTTCGCCAAGCGCTTCTTTTCCGCTGGTAACGGCCCTGATCGAGTAGCTCTCCAGCTTGGGCGACTGCTCGGTCACCTGACGGATAGCCTCGTAAGCAGCATCAACAGGCCCATCACCCACCGCAGCGGCCTGCCTGACTTCGTCGCCTACCTTTATTTTAACACTGGCTGTGGGCAGGGTTCCCGTACCACAGGCAACATGCAGATACTCAAGCACATAGTACTGCTCAATAGAGCGAATCTGATCGCTGATAATCGCAGCGATATCTTCCTCGAAGACTTCCTGTTTTTTATCAGCCACCACGATGAATCGCTGATAAACCTGATCCAGCTCCTCATTAGAGAAGGTATAGCCCATCTCTCTGAGCCGATGGCGAAGACCCGCCCTTCCGGTCCTTGCGGTCAGAATAACAGCACTTTTGGGCGAGCCGATGTCTTCAGGTTTCATAATCTCATACGTTTCTCGTTGCTTTAGAAAACCATCTACGTGGATTCCCGAACTATGCGCAAAGGCATTGCCGCCCACAACAGCCTTATTCGGCGGGACCGTCATTCCCAGCATGTCGGCAACCATCCTGCTTGTGTGATAGAACTCTGTGGTATTTATGGAGGTATCAATATTAAAGAAATCCTTGCGGGTGCGAATGGCCATTACTATCTCCTCCAGGGCCGCATTTCCCGCTCGTTCGCCGATACCATTGATAGTACCCTCCACCTGGCGCGCACCATTTTTCACTCCAGCCAGGGAATTGGCTACTGCCATACCCAGATCATCATGGCAGTGCACGCTGATGACCGCCTTGTCGATATTTCCCACGCTGCTCTTCAAATCTCCTATCAATGCGCCAAACTGCTGCGGCATCGCGTAACCTGTAGTATCGGGGATGTTAACAACTGTCGCTCCGGCATCAATAACAGCCTCTACCATCCTGCAGAGAAAATCTATGTCGGCTCTTCCGCTGTCTTCACAGTAAAATTCCACATCATCTGTATAGCTTCTGGCATGTTTTACCGCAGCAACAGCCATTTCTATGCTCTTTGCTTTTTTCTGCTCAAGTGTCCTGCCGTATTTTTCATCACGGAATTTACCCATGATATGAATATCGGAGACACCCAGCCCCGTGTGAATCCGCGATCTTTTCGCCCCGGCAAGTGCCTTGCCGCACACATCTATATCGTTGGTAACTGCCCGCGTCAGGCCGCAGATCGTCGGGCCTTGCACCTCCCTGGCGATAAGCGCTACCGCCTCGAAATCCTGTGGCGAAGAGATCGGAAAACCTGCTTCGATGATGTCAACACCAAGTCGGGCAAGCTGAACAGCTATTTCAAGTTTTTCTCTTGCACCGAGTCTGGTCCCTGCGGCCTGTTCCCCGTCCCTGAGCGTCGTATCGAAAACTATTATTTTATCAGCAGACATTTAAGGTCTCCTTTGAGATTCCGAATTATGAATTATGCACTAAATCCGTGTCGATTTCTACAAAAAACAAAAGAGTCTGAATATGTGGGAAAAGAGGTGATTCTGCGCCTAGCGGCGCAGGAGGAGGGTCAGCAGGCTCGAAAGCCCGCAAAAAACAAAACTCCTTATCTGGTGCTCAAACATAATTTCGTCTTTTAATCTATCCTTATTCTTTACTCTTTTTCATTGCGGATGAAGCCTTTTTTTTCTTTTGTGCCACGGGCTTTTTCTGGTCCCTGGCAAACTTTGCAGGTCGGGTGTCTTTGTATCTGTCCAGAGCGCCCAATAACATGACATGGACCTGGTGTTGTTCGTCACTGAGATTGTTTACGTCCAGAACCTTCGGTGCATAGCCGTCGGTCATGTCGAGGAACTGACCGCTGCGAAACAGCTTGTATTTCTGGTTGCGTGCGAACTCGAACTTCGCCGTCATCCCTCCGGCTTCGTTGTACCACATATAAATCCACTCACGCGGCATACCCTTCTTACCACGAAGCTGGGGCATGAAGCTGTGGCCATCGATTTTGAGCTTGGCTGGCACCTCAATCCCAGCGGCCTCGCAGATCGTCGGCAGGAAGTCGCTGACGTCGACTATGTCACTGCAAACCTTGCCCTCGGGAATTAAGCCGGGACAGTAGGCAACAAGCGGGACGCGCGTGCCGTTATCGGAGTGGTTTCCTTTCTCACCGGGTACTGCCTTGTTGCCCATCTGCGAAACCACCGGCCCGTCCGTCCCATTGTCGCTCAGGAAAAGTATCAGCGTGTTATCGGCCAGGCCAAGCTGTCGAACCTTGTCGACCACCTTGCCGATCAGCTTGTCCATGTAGGTAACCATTTCGCCGAAATACTTTGGATCACCTTTGTACTGTAGCGACCCATTGCTGTTGGAATCCCAATGCTGGCTGTCCGGCGTGGGACAGAAGGGGCAGTGAACCAGGATCATTGGGTAGTAGACTAGGAAAGGCTCGTTCTTGTGCTTCTCCATGAAATCGCATGCGAAGTCGCTGACCACATCCGGCCCATACCTGCCCGGGAATTTCATCGGCTTGCCGTTGATCTCCAGTGTCGGGCCGGCGTAGCGAGTGTCGTGTCCGTCCTTATCCCTCGAGCCTCGCATGTGCTGCCACAGACAGGATTCATCGAATCCGAAATGCTGCGGGTAGTCAGGCTGCTGACCCAACTGCCATTTGCCAACCACGCAGGTCGCGTAGCCTGCCTTCTTGAAGAGCTGGGCAAACGTGGTCTCGTCCCTGGGCAGCAGGCCAAATCGCTCGTAGTTGCGGACGTTACTGATACCGGTCATGATCTTGACCCGCGTCGGAGTGCAGAGGGGCTGGGCGTAGCAGTGCTCGAACCGCATGCCCTTGCATGAGAGCCTGTCAAATACGGGCGTCTTGTAGCTCGTGCTGCCGTTGGCGCCCATGCACTCGTAACCGAGATCATCAGCCATGATAAGAATGATGTTGGGTTTCTTCGTGGACTTATCATCTGCTGCTAGCAGGGTTCCTGACACCCATGGTGACAATGCAATACTTGTAGAGCCGACGGCCGCTGCCTTGAGAAAATCACGTCGATTCATCAGGTTCTCCAAATCAGAACAGTAAAAAAAACTTAAACAGCATCCACAGGCTCTATACTATCAAATTCTTACTTTTTGGGACGGAGTTACTTGGGAAATCCGGGCTATCTTAAAAGAGGATTGTATCATCTATTACTCTTTTTTGCAAACATTTTTCCCTTTTTGCCCTTTCGCCCAGCCAAACCTTTTGACTTCCACAAAAGCACCCGTTAAAACATGCGGAATAACATTAGTTTGGAATATATTCTGTAACAAAGGCAGAAAGTAACATGGCTGTTAATGAAGCGTTATCATTAAAGTACAAACCGGACTTAGAAAACACCCGAAGATATTGGGATGCCTTCTGGAATCACGAAATAATTGACCGCCCATGCACCATCATCCGGGCCAAGCGAACAGATAACGCTGTCGAAGCCCCAAGACTCCAGGCCGTAACCGCTGACTTCCGGCAGACTTTTGATAAATTCGACAGTTTTCTCGAATCACATTCATTCCTTGGTGAATGTATACCGGGCTTCAGGCCCGGCTTCGGACCCGACCAGATGGCAGGCTTCCTTGGTGCCCCCATCGTTATAAGCCGTGATAGCGATGACACAAGCTGGTCTGAAAAAATCGTGGAAGACTGGAAAGATTTCCTGCCGCTTAAACTCGATGAGAACAATCAAACATGGCAGCGAATGAAACAATTCCATGCCGCTGCTGCCGAACATTACAAGGGCAAATGCCTCATCTACAATATCGACCTGCACTCAAATATTGACACGCTTGAGGCCCTGCGGGGCGCACAAAAGCTCCTTTTTGACCTCATCGACCAGCCGGAAGTCATCGCAGAGGCAATGGACCAGGTTCGGCCGTTGTATATGAAAATCTACAACGAACTTCACGAATTCGGCAATAAAAAACATTTAGGCACTAATAGCGACATACATTTTTACAGCAGAGGCAAAACCGACTACATCCAGGCCGACTTTATCTGCCTGCTGAGCCCGGATATGTTCCGCAAATTCGTATTGCCCGCCATCGAAGAAGAAGCACAGTTCCTCGACAACAGTTGTTTCCATCTCGATGGACCCGACGCGCTGAAACATCTCGATGACATTCTCACAATAGAACAAATCAGCCTTATCCAATGGGTGCCCGGTGCAGGCAACAAACCTGCTTATGACTGGCCCGATGTCATACATAAGATACAGGCCGCAGGCAAAGCAACGGTTTTCTACGGCAATTGTGACGAAATAAAAGCAGTCCACGGCCGTTATAAGCCCGAGCTTCTCGTATATGATGTCCAGGCCGAAAGCGAAGCTCAGGGATTGGATTTGCTCGATTGGCTGAAAAAACACACTTGAAAAATAATAATCGGCATTATGCTAAAAAAAAGGCGACCATAACAAATGGCTGAAAAAAAATACTCGAGTTATCAGCAAAAGCTCATCCGCAACTACTACCAGAACTTCGACACCATTGCCCTGCAGAAACTCCAGGAAATCGTAACCGAAATTTATCTCGCCGATTCCCAAAAAAAACAGGACCGCCTCTGGCTCCGGGCGCAAAAAGCCATGCAGAACCTCAAAATCCCCAAGTCGATCACCGAACACATCATGCAGAAAAAAGACGTCGAGATTCTCGCCGGAAACCTCAACGAGTGGTTGAAGACCTCGGACAATTCCACCGGGCTATCACGCTGAGTCACGGATTATCAGTATCGTTGGGTACATCAATACCTTTCTCTTTCAGGTAACGATATGCACCTATAGCGACGGGATCATTAATGGCGATAATGACATCCGGCCTGGTTCCGGCCAGTTCCTGCTGCGTGAGAGTAATTCTTAAGTTCCTTTTTTTCATGATCTTACCTAATTCGACTCCCGATCGCTTCCAAGCAACAACTACAGTGCTTTTACCAAAAAACAGGGACAGCGACAAGAACAGAATTGTCGCTGGTGTGGCAGATAATCAACACACAAAAGCCAACTTTTTTCGAAAAGCTTCACGTTTTTTTATTGCATCTTCGGGGCAAATCCCTATATACTGCCCTGACTTTAAAGAGTTGTGACGCTGATTTTATGTTAGAAGTTGGAGTAATCCGGATGTCTCGAGTATGTTTTTTTACCGGCAAACGTACCGCCGCGGGCAGGAGCATCGCCCGGCGCGGCAAGGCCAAATATCTCGGCGGTGTCGGACGCAAAGTAACCGGCATATCGAAACGCACATTTAAGCCCAATATCCAGAAGGTGCGGGCAGTGGTTGATGGCAAGGTGTGCAGGATCAGGGTTTCGGCCAAAGCTATACGCATGGGGCTTGTTGAGAAACCTATGAAACGCAATTACAAATCTGCTGAAAAAGCCGTAGGTTAAGATCGATATGCTAAATAAGACGCCTGCGTCAAAAGTAGTTCACCACAGAAAACATCATAACTTATTGTAAATTCAGCTAGTTATATGGATTTTAGGGTTGACAGGCAGATGCGGCTATGTATAATGTTAAGCTCTTCTATAGCAAATACTTGGAGCG